>BNVA01000001.1 GCA_025997755.1 Spirochaetia bacterium
ATCCACCCGGTAGAACCGCTCAAACACACGGCTTTGAGCATAGTCGGGGATACCAATTCCGGTATCGGCAACAGCGATTTCAATCGTATCCCCAAGTTGGGAAACATCGACCTTCACCGTTCCGCCGGGCTTGTTGTATTTTATGGCGTTATCAATCAGGTTATAAAACATCTCATATATCATAGAGCACCCGGCCGACATCACAGCATTGCCGCAGATACTCACCGTAACCCTGTGTTCACCGGCTTTTAACGAAAGCGCTTCCGCCGCTTCGGCGGCAATGGCAGAGAGGCTCACTTCTTCAAAGGTTTCGCCTCCTGTGTTCTCGTCCAGTTCGGAGATTAGGATAATATCCTCGATGAGCGCTATCAAACGAGAGGCTTCATCTTTAATCTTTCCAAAAAACTCATGCTGATCGCTTTCCTTAACTATACCGCTGGACAGCATTTCCGCATGACCATAGATGCTCGTAAGCGGCGTTTTTAACTCATGCGACACATTTGCCGAAAACTCCCGCCGCATTTGTTCAGCCGCCATTTTTTCGGTTATATCGAGAAACAGTATAATAGCGCCTGAATCTGTTACGGGGCTAAAAAACACACGATACGATTTGCCGGAACGCCGGATGCTGAGTTCGCTCCGCTTGCCGGACAGCGCAGCCCTCACTTGTTCCAGCAGCTCAACGTCTCTTATCAGCTCCAAAATATTTTTGCCGTCCATAGCGGTATCCGTTTCAAAAAGAGCCGCCGCACTTTTGTTGACGGAAAGGATAATGCCCTGTCTGCTGATCAGTATAATGCCCTCACTCATACTATCCATAATTGCGCTAATCGTATCCGCGCGGCTTTGCAAGTCCGAAAACTGCGCGGCAATACGCTCACGCTGCTGCTCAATAGTCCGAATGAACGGGACAAGCTCGTCATAGGGCGGGATAGCTTCCGTGTTTAGCCCCATGTTTATATCGAAGTTATTTATGGGCGCAACAATTCGTTTTGTAAGATTTCCCGCCAATAAATAGCCGATGATAAGAATGACAAAAATAATGCAGATAACCGAGGGCAGCACGCCTCTGAACATTCCCCAAATACTGTTTGTTGTCTTTGCTATACGCAATATAGAGCCATCCGCTAAGCGGACAGCATAATAATAAGTTTCCATGCCCAACGTATCCGACAATCGGCGGCTCTCACCCCAGCCTGTTTCAACCGCTTCCACAATTTCTTCCCGATCCTTATGGTTTGCTAAACCTTCTGTACCAACCGTATTATCAAACGCGACCATTCCGTCCGGGTGAATCAATGTTATACGCATATCATTGGGTTTGAAAATAATAAGCTTCTGCATAGCGGATTGTGTATCGGCGTCTCTGAATAGGTCTGCCCTCTCCCGGAGTTCACTTATTACGATTCCTGAAAATTGGTTGTAAAACACAAAACAGAGCGCCGCCGCTACAAGCACAAGGCTGATTACCGTAAGCATTATCATATCGAAAAAAATACGCTTTTTCAAAAAATTAACCCTCTATCTTGTAACCGACATTCCGCACCGTTTTGATGATTTCACCTGCACTCCCCATCTTTTTTCGCAGGGATTTGATGTGCATATCAACGGTACGGGTCTCGCCGACATAATCAAAACCCCAAACCTGATTGAGCAATGTATCGCGGGTTGAAACAATTCCCTTATTGTGCATCAAGTAGTAAAGTAATTCAAACTCTCTATAGGTAAGGACAATTTCTTCATTTCCCGCAAATATTACGCGCCTGTCGCTATGAAGTGTGACGCTGCCAACGGTGACTTTACCGGGTTTTTCCGCATCGCTTTCACTTCCTTCACATCGGCGAAGCACAGCCTTCACCCTTGATATTGCTTCCATTACGGAAAACGGCTTTGTAATGTAGTCATCCGCTCCTAAATCAAGCCCCTTGATACGGTCAAGCTCCGCGCCCTTTGCGGTGAGCATGATAACAGGCAACTGCTTCGTCTTTTCAGCTTGTTTCAACTTTTTTAATATGGATATGCCATCTTCTCCGGGCAGCATGATGTCCAGCAGAACAAGTGAGGGCGCGTCTTTTAGCAAACGAGCATAAAATGCCTCGCCTGAAGTAAAGCCCTCCGCTTCAAATCCGGCCGAAGACAACGCATACACTACCATTTCACGGATATTGTCATCATCTTCAACAATAAATACTTTTTGCATGAATTCGGCGCCACCGCGCCCCATTATTCCAGTTCGTTTAGGTATTCATCACCGTGAATTCCAACGAGACAGCCTTTAGAAGGGTCGGGCTTAATGTCAAGCAGTTCCATGGCGGTAATTGAAAGCAGGTTGTTCGCTCCCGGGGGCGCAATGGCGGCGTCCAGCTCTATTCTGCGGTCGTGCCAGATGATTTCCATTTGGCCGGACACGTCCATGCGGGACGGCTGTCCACCCGTCAGCTTGAACGTCTGTTCGCCTTTCTTGCGGAGTCCCAATCGCTCAAAAACATCTCTGGTGATAACGTTCCGGTGCGCCCCGGTGTCGGCCTTGAAACGTACTGTCATTTGGCGCACTTCAGATTCTTTGATGCGCCCCCGGCTGAAATCGGATACATCGTCAGAGTTTCTGACTACCAAATCTTCATAAACAGTCATAGAGTCTCCTTCATAATGCTCAGTATACATTAAACAGCACAATCATGCCATCTACTGCAGTGTGGCAGCCAGATTATCGCATGGCGGTTGCAGTTTATAATCCGATGCTTGTAGGGGTAAGTCTGCCGGTACTAGGGGGGAATTCTGTCGATCTCAGGCTTTATTCCTAATCTTTTTTATCCAGTCGCCACTGGATATATCTCTTTCTATGATTTTCTCTCTAGATCATGAAATCCGTGCCATGTGCTTACTTCTAAGCGTCTGCAATAGACACTACCAGCATTGTATCAATTTGTTTAAGTTTTTTACCATTAACACTCCACACCCTGATTCCATGAAGCGGCTCTTTCGTCTTTGCTTCAAGTGTAAAGACCAATGGTTTATCTGGGGAAATAATCTTACCCGTCTCACAATACGTCTGAGCTTCATCACCATCAACACCATCAACCATACACCAACCATGAATAGAACTTGTATTATTAACAATGAAAAGTTTAACATCATCATGACTGGTAATTTTATTAGAATACGATACTGCTATATGAGGGTCAGACTCTTTGAATTTGCGTGCTTTTATTGCTATTTTTACTAAGAAATCAGTAACTCTTTCTACTTCGCAATAAAGATTTTCAAATGTCGCCTTATACACACTTGTATCTTTGTCATCTACTGTGCCAACAATCTTTTCAAGAGTCTCTTTCATGCCTATTTCACACATATTTATATACACAGTAGTTAAAAGAATAGTTGGCTGACTTGAATTATCTATTTTAATAGGAATAAATTTTATGCCGTCTTTTACAGATTTATATAGTGCAGTAGTCCATTCCAAATTGACCATACCGCTATCTAATGATTTTTGACTCACAAAAAAGAAAAAATATTTACATCTTGAAAGTCCCTCGTCCATTTTTCCTATAATGTTTTCACCCGGCTTCATTGACCACGAATCGTAGAAAACATTTTGTTCTCCATACTTATTCCGCAGAGCAACAGCAATAGGTTCAACTACATCTTTATCTTGGCAATTATGACTTAAAAATATCATTTCCCCCCTACCCCTTCAAAAACCCATACTCATACACCTTCGGCTGTATTTTCACCGTGAGCGTTTTAAGTGCGGCGCGCAAGTCGGCAAGAAGCGCATTGTAGGTTTCGTCTGTTGACTTGGTATTCATCGCGCCGCTTTCTTTGCGCCCCTGAAAGTATTCCCGAATGTCGTAATACGAAGCATTGACCGAAACGGTTTTGTTGTTCTGCGATTTTATGCTGGCGTGATAGTATTTCCAAAGCTCTTTTCCAGCATACAGCACGGCGGCGGCTTCATCGCTCAGAGTGCGTCCTTTAAGAAAGTTGCTCATAAAGTTTGATTCAAACTTTTCCCGTGCGCCTGCTTCCTTTTCGGTGAAGGGTATCCAGTGGTTGACACCATCGCGGGAAGAAATACGGTTTTGTCCATGAAACAGCGTGAATATGAGACAATCGTTTTGAAACTCAGTATCAGTTTTGTAGCCGTCATTGTTTGGAAAATAAAATTGATCACGATCATTGATCCATGTTGGTTCAATACAAAGACGTACAGCAAAATAGATGCAACCTTCAAGTATGTTTTTTGCTGTGAAGGCAAAATGATTGGCGTGTCTTGTTCCAATTTTACTTTCTATATATGGAAAGTGTAACCGTTGAAAATCCGGAGCAAGATTGTCCATAAAAGCAGTTGCTATGGAGTGATTTTTATCATCAAATTGTTTTATCCATTTGTTTATGGAAGGCAATGCACCATCCCAAAACTTTTTTGTTCCGCCTTCTTCCACGACATCGAGTTCAACGCAATGAGTAAACGGCTTCCCATTCAGATCCCAGATAGTAAAGCCTATCGGAAACTTACCATCAACATTATCAAAAGTATCGGCGTGAACAATAAATCCAGCTTTGAACTCCGCTTTGAAAAACGCTCTAAAACTAATAAAGTTCTGAGCGTTAATAAACTTTACCTTTGAAAACATTGCCAAATTACATTTTGGTATTTCGGCATAAATGCGCGCTATGAAATGGGCAAATATTTCGTTAGTGGCTTTGCCAATGGATGCTTGGTATTTTGCTACAGTTTTGTGCATAGTCGTTACTTCTGCCTTATTTTTTCCGGTGCCAGTTACGGTCGTTGCACTAGTTGCCTCCGCATACGGCGGATTGATATAACAAATCAACTTCTTGCGCTTTTCCGGGTCGCCGATAATCTTTTTCAATTCTTCCGGCAGTTTGTCAAAACTGTCATTCAAAAAATCAAACTGAAAAACGTGTCCGCTTAACAGGTTCAGGTTTTCGTCAATGTCGATAAGGCTTTGCATAGTTTCCACATTCCCCTGTTCAACATCGCTTGCCCACACGTTATATTCATTCGACAATCCGGCAAGCAAGTTTCCCGTCCCCGCCGCGCAGTCCCACACATAGTATTCGTCCTGCCAATTTTCCCCAAACACCTTAGCGAGATATTCCTTTGACTTATCCGCCCAGATTTTCGGCGTAAAGAACGATCCTTTTACTTCGCGGATATTCGCGGGAACTAAAAGATCCCGCCTGTCGATAATGTGCTGTTGATATTCTTCCGCGGGTGGGCGCTCATACCGATTCCAGAAACGGCTATAAGCCGCGCCGCCGTCGGTAAAATCTATCTTGTTCTCAAACCAATCGCCCTCGATATTTTCACGCAGTTTATACTTGTCATTTTCGAGAACAATCTTTAATTTCTCCGTGATACTATTGCCATCATAAGACATTATATCGGCGCGGTAAAAATCGCCGTCAAGTATGCCGCTTTTTACAAACCTTGCCCATCGCTCTTTTGATAAATTTATAAACGGCTTTACTTCCTTTACCCATTTGATAAAAATCTGTACAAAGTTATCTTTTGTTATGGGGCTTTTTATAGAAGTAGACGCACCAGAGACAAAGTGTGTTTTGATAAACTCTTTTATTTCCCCGTCATCGCCGCCAAAGTTATAGATGGCAATTTTCGCGCCGATCAGTTTTGTTACTTTTTCCCGCGCCTTTTGAAAATCCGCGGTTTCGTGATTACTGGGTGTGGTGTTCCAGTTAAAATCTGTTTCGTTAAAAATAGGCAGCATATCGTGAAACGACACAAAGGCAATCCGCGCCTCGTCGAAAACACCGAGCCATGGCGGTGCTAGATATTCGCCCTTCTCATAAGTTTTTTTGCAAGTAAGAATGAGTTGGGTAAGCATGTCAAAAACATCTTGCGTTCCCTTTTTTGCTTCTGCCCAGAGATAGTGTGTTGAACTACCCACACCATCACTAAATAAATCGCCTCGTGCTTTGTTTTCGGTGATTACAAAGTCGATATTGTCGATATTCGGTTCATAACCGTATTTAGGGAAGTAGTCTTTATAAACAAAACCTTTTAGCGTTTCTTCTTTCTGTATACCGCTATATGTTGGCATTTTGCCCTACCGCCTATAAAACCTGCGTGTCCTTGTGCTTGCCCGTAATGGAGAATATGACCCACTCGGCAATATTGACCGCGTGATCGCCGATGCGTTCAAAGTATTTGGCAATCTGCAGGAGGTCAACGGCCTGTTCACCATTTTGCACATCTTCGTGTATTAACTGTATCATATCCTTTTTCACAATATCAAACAAATCATCCACAACATCGTCGTAGGCAATGACAGCCTGCGCCATATCCAAATCTTTTTTGACAAAGGCATCAATACTGTCTGTTACCATTTTTATTGTTGCCTCCGCCATTTGCGGGATATGCTTGAGGTTGATGATATATTCCCGCTCGGTTAGATACACGCAAAGTTCCGAAATATCGGCGGCCTGATCCCCTATACGTTCCATGTCGGTAATCATTTTCAGCGCCGTGGAAACCTGACGTAAATCCCGTGCTACCGGTTGTTGATTCATAAGCAGCTTTAAGCATAAACTCTCGATTTCCTTTTCCTTGTCATCTATTATGTCGTCACTTACAATGATTGTTTTAGCCGACTCCACATCCTGTTCTTCAAGAGCTTTTACAGCTTTAGCTATTGTTTGCTCAATAAGAGCGCCCATTTCAATCAGGCTGTTATTCAATTGTGTAAGCTGCTCGTCAAAACGACTGCGCATCATCCAAACCTCCCTGTAATGTAATCCTCTGTCCGCTTATCCTGCGGCAGGGCGAATAGGGCGCCGGTGTCCGTGTACTCGACCACCTCGCCAAGAAGAAAAAATGCCGTTTTATCGCTGATCCGGGTGGCTTGCTGCATATTATGGGTCACGATAATGATACTATACTTTTCCCGTAAAGCCAGCAGCAATTCCTCGATTTTTCCGGTGGAAATAGGGTCAAGGGCGCTTGTAGGCTCGTCCATCAACAGCACTTCAGGCGATACGGCAAGCGCCCTAGCAATGCATAGCCGCTGCTGCTGTCCCCCCGACAACCCAAGAGCGGACTTTTTCAGCCTGTCCTTTACCTCGCCCCAAATCGCCGCGCCTTTGAGGGATTCCTCAACGATTTTGTCAAGTTCATACCGCGACGTTATGCCATGGGTTCGCGGGCCAAAGGCGATATTGTCGTATACGCTCATGGGGAAGGGATTGGGCTTTTGGAATACCATCCCAACGCGCTTTCGCAAGTGATTGATGTCCACGTTCCCATAAACATCTTCGCCAAACAAGCGCACACCGCCTGAAATTGTGCAGCCCTCCACCAAATCGTTCATGCGGTTGAGTGTCTTTAAGAGTGTTGACTTCCCGCAGCCGGAGGGCCCGATAAACGCGGTTATCTTTCCTCTTTCGATTCCCATAGTTATGTTTTTGAGCGCCTGAAAATCGCCATAAAACAAATCTAAAGATTGTATATCAAAACAGTTCACGCTTTGCCTCCAATCCGCCGGGCAAGTTTTGCGGACAGGGCATTGATTAAGACTACAACAACCAAAAGCACAACCGCGGTGGCGTAGCCCTCGCCAGTATGAAGTCCCTCGCTGGAAAGAGCGTACATGTGAACCGACAGGGTGCGCGCCGACTGCAGGGGGTTTTCGGGTATCTGCGCCACGGTTCCGGCGGTATAAATCAGCGCCGCCGTTTCTCCTGCGATGCGTCCGATGGAAAGGATTACCCCGGCCAGAATACCCGGCGTCGCGGAGGGCAGCACAATTCGGAATACAGTGCGGAGCTTGCCCGCGCCCAAGCCGAAAGCCCCCTCACGGTAGGTATCGGGAACGGCTTGCAGGGCTTCCTCACTTGAACGCATAATCAGCGGCAAAATCATAATTGACAGGGTAAACGCCCCCGCAAGCAGGGAAAATCCCCAGCCTAAAAATGTGACAAAAAACAACATTCCAAACAGTCCGTATACAATGGAGGGAATGCCGGAAAGCGTTTCTGTTGTTACCCTCACTAAAAGTACGGCCTTGTTGCCGCGTTTCGCGTATTCGGCAAGATAAATCGCCGCGAAAACGCCAAGGGGCACAGCGATGACGAGAGACAGCAGCGTCATGATGACGGTGGAAATCATCGCGGGCATGAGGGACACGTTTTCGCTGTTGTAGTTAAGCGCAAAGAGTGACGGCTTGATATGGGGGATACCTTTCACAAGGATGAAGCCCACAAGGAACAACAGCACCGAAAATGTAAGAGCGGCGGCAATCCATGTAGCGGCGCCCATAATCAACTCAGATGGCTTTTTACGCAATTATTTTGCCCTCCGTTTCAGCGCCGAAAAACTTAAGTTTATAAGCAGTATAAACACAAACAGGACAACACCGGTTGCAATCAATGCTTCCCGGTGCAGTTCCGCCGCATAGCCCATTTCAAGAACGATGTTTGCGGTAAGTGTGCGGACGCCTTTGAATAGGGAAACCGGCATACGCGCCTGATTTCCCGCTACCATAATTACGGCCATGGTTTCGCCTATGGCACGTCCTACCCCGAGGACGACCGCCGCAAGTACGCCGGATTTGGCGGCGGGGAGCAGGACAAAGAATACGCTGCGGTAATGCCCCGCGCCGAGCGCCAACGCGCCCTCGTAATACTGCTGCGGAACAGCGCGCAACGCGCTCTCGGCAATGCCAATGATTGTAGGCAAAATCATAATACCTAGCAGGATAGATGCCGATAAAATGCTGTTGCCTGAAAGCGGGATAATGACCGCCATGCCGAAAAAACCGTACACAACCGAGGGAATACCCGCGAGCAGTTCCACCCCCGGCTTGAGAAGCGAATAGAGTTTTTTCGGGCAGACACGGGCGAGAAAGGTTGCCGCCAGTATGCCGGTTGGAACGCCAATAACAATCGCCCCCGCCGTAAC
Source organism: Spirochaetia bacterium (assembly GCA_025997755.1). The sequence continues at coordinate 8,948 of BNVA01000001.1, forward strand.
ATACAGACTGCCAAGTATCATTGGAAATATTCCAAATACCGGGGGCGTGTCCGCCGGCGACCACTCTCTACCAAGCAAAAAATTGAACACGCCTATTTTCCCTGCCGCGGGAATGCCGTTTGCCAACAAAAAAATACAGATTAAGGCGACCGCCAGTATGGAAGCAAGCGCCGATGCAAAAAACACGGCGCCCATGAGTTTTTCTCTCACCCTGCTCATTGAATCACATCACTCCAGTTTACCATCGCGCCGGTAAAGATGCCCTTTACCTCTCCTTTTGTAAGATTTGTTACCGGATTTTCGTTGTTCACAATTACGGCGATTCCGTCAAGAGCAATCTGTGTCGCGGATAATACGGCAAGTTCGCTGCCCTTTAATTCGCGGCTTGCCATGCCGATGTCACAGGTTCCGTCAATAGCGCCTGTCATACCGGCCGATGAATCGCTCATCTGAATTTCGATGTTGGCGTTTGGATTGAGAGCGGTATACGCCTCTTTCAACTTTTCCATAATTGGCGTGACGGAAGAAGAACCCGCGACAACTATTTTGCCGGAGGCTCTGCTGCCGGTATAGCCATGAGCATTTTCAATAACCGCGATATAGCTTTTGGCTACAACCGCCTGGCCTTCCGCCGACAAAATAAATTTGATGAAATCCGCGGCAAGCTCGTTCGGTTTGCCCTTGGTTGCGATGTTGAATGGCCGGGACACGGCATAGGCACCGTTTTTTACATTTTCAGCAGATGCCTTTACGCCCTCAATATCCGCCGCTTTCACAGTGCTGTTCAGCGATCCAAGTGAGATATAGCCGATAGCGTACTTGTCTCCTCTAATATTCGTCATCATTACATCGGTTTGTTTGGCGATAACGGCTTCTTTTGTGGTCATATCCTTTCTGCTTCCGTCACCGCCCCTGACCTCAATGCCGAAAAGTTCAATGAACGCCACGCGCGTGCCTGAACCGTCCTCGCGCGATACAACGCTGATTGCCTTTGCCTTGTCAAACGCCGCCTGATTTCCCTTGGCATATCCCGCAAACGGAGATAATACCACCGCAAGTAAAAGTAGAATAGTTTTCTTCATAATAATTTTCTCCTGTTTCTATTTTCTTTTCTTGACGATATTATCGGAATATATAATCTATCAGCAGTTTTATGTAAAAATTGTGTAAAATCGAATGAAACCCGCTGATAGTTGCTTGCCGTCCTCAAATGTAATAAACTCGTACATGCCCATTTTTGCAAGAATTTTCACAAACCGGAGGCGCGTAATTGGCAAAAACAACGGCAAAAAAACCTGTCTCCATGGAAGAAAGCCTCTGGAATACCGCCAACAAACTCCGCGGTTCCGTTGAGAGCGCCGAATACAAGCACGTTGTTTTAAGCCTCTTTTTTCTCAAGTTCGCCAATGACAAATTCGAGGCAAAACGGCAGCAGCTAATCAAAGATGGCAAAGAAAAGTTTCTGGAGATGGTTCCTTTTTATACCAAAGACAATATTTTTTATATCCCCAAAGAATCCCGCTGGCCGTATATAATGAAGAACGCCAAGCAGAACGACATCGCCCTCAAAATTGACACCGCCCTTTACACCATCGAAAAAAGCAACCCAAGCCTGAAAGGGGCGCTGCCCGACAACTACTATTCCCGTCTGGGGCTTGATACTGCCAAACTTGCTTCCCTGCTGGACGAAATTAACCGGATAGACACCCTTGCCGACCCGTCGCAGGACATCATCGGCAGGATATACGAATACTTTCTGGGCAAATTCGCCCTCGCCGAAGGCAAAGGCAAGGGAGAATTCTACACTCCCAAATGTATCGTCAATCTTATCGCAGAACTTATTGAGCCGTATAAAGGAAAAATATATGATCCCTGCTGCGGTTCAGGCGGTATGTTTGTACAGTCAATCAAATTCATTCAAAGCCATCAGGGGAACACCAAAGACGTTTCAATCTACGGGCAGGAATACACCAACACCACCTACAAACTCGCCAAAATGAACCTTGCAATCCGGGGGATAAGCGCCGACATGGGCGAAACCGCCGCCGACACTTTTTTAAACGACCAGCATAAGGACTTAAAAGCGCAGTACATCATGGCAAATCCGCCCTTTAACCAAAAGGAATGGCGGGCCGCCAGCGCCCTATTGAACGACCCCCGCTGGAAAGGCTACGAAGCGCCGCCCGCGAGCAATGCAAACTACGGCTGGATTTTGAATATTCTTTCCAAACTTTCCCAGGATGGTGTTGCCGGTTTTCTTCTTGCAAACGGTGCCCTTTCCGATGACGGCACGGAATTGAAGATCCGCACCCAGCTTGTCAAAAACAATTTAGTGGAAGCGATAATCCTGCTCCCCCGCAGCCTGTTTTATACCACCGACATCAGCGTTACCCTCTGGGTATTGAACCGGAACAAAAAGGCCCGCACCGTCGAATTAAACGGAGTACAGAAAAAATACCGCAACCGCGAAAAAGAAATTCTCTTTATGGATCTGCGGCAGATGGGTTCACCCTTTGAAAAGAAATACGTTGAATTAACCGAAGCCGACCGCAAAAAAGCTACCGATACTTACCATAACTGGCAGCAAACCGATTTCAAGAAAAAATACAAGAACATACCGGAATTTTGTTACAGCGCCTCTTGCGATGAAGTAGCCGAAAAAGGCTTTACCCTCGTCCCAAGCCGTTACATCGAATTCGTCAACCGTGATGAAAACATTGATTTTGATACCAAAATGAAAACCCTGCAAGGCGAGTTACAGACATTGCTTGCTGAGGAAAAAAAGTCGCAAAAAGACCTGCTGGCGGTTTTCAAAGAATTGGGCTATGAGATCAAACTATAGAAAGCTCGGAGCTTATATACAGCAGGTTGATATACGAAACAGTGAAGGAAAAGAGGAAAACCTTCTTGGAGTAACCACGCAAAAATATTTTTTCCCTTCAATCGCCAACACAATAGGAACCGATTTTACCAATTATAAAGTAGTAAAACGAAATCAATTTACCTATGTTTCTGATACCTCACGCAGGGGAGACCGTATCGGTATAGCATTGCTTGATAATTATGATGAAGGCCTGGTCTCCAATATCTATACCGTTTTTGAAGTGAAAGACATAAAAAAATTACTGCCCGAATATTTGATGATGTGGTTTCGCCGTCCGGAATTTGACCGTTACGCCCGTTTCAAATCCCACGGCAGCGTCCGCGAGATCTTTGATTGGGAGGAAATGTGCAATGTTGAGCTGCCCGTACCGGATATTGAAAAACAAAAGGCAATTGTCAAAGAATACAAGACAATCGAAGGGCGAATTCGCCTCAAAAAGCAGATAAATGATAATTTAGAGGATAGCCTGCTCTATCAAAGTCGACATAAAAAGTTGTTGCAATATCTCCAATCTGTTTTGTTCATCTATGTTTGTTTGTATCATTTCAAAGTTTGTTTGAGTAAATTTGATAAATTTATCAAGCAATTCGTCGCTTGGAGTATTTATCTTATAAAGAAGTATATGGTCTTTATCACCTCGCGGCATTTTTGTTCCTGTCGCGCCAGACATAATATAGTCAAAAAAGGCATCTTGGGACAAAGCACAATACAACCACTCTCGAAAACGCACTTCTTTCGCTCTAATAACCAGAACATCTGCGTCACAACCACCATGACAGTTACTAAAGAAAATCTTTTTGAAATAAGGACGGATATTCCCTATAAGAATATCACCGGGTGCAAAAGTTATTACAGATATGTTTCTCTTACAAGTGGAGAAGTCTGATATGCCTTTTTTTTCTTTTAATAGATTTTCATTAGAGAGATACCGTTTTTCCTGCAAATCACCAAATTTACGTCTGCTGCTTACAAATTCAGCAATATCATTAAAGCTCATTTTTTTCGTATCTGGTGATCTAGAATAAAAATCATAGAGAGTTACAGATGCAGCAAGTAAATTATCATTTAGCTTTCCATTGTTTTTATACAGTATAGCCGAAGTTCTTAATAGGAGGCTAAAAACGATGAAGGAACAACTTATTAGAGGAATTTTACATGGAATGGCGGGTATTATTGACAGCAGACAGGCAGATGAACTGCGAAATGTGCTATGCCGATGCTTACAGGGGGTGGAAGTAACCGAGCAGACAGACATAATTGGACAGAATGAAGACGAAAATGTCCAATTTCTCAACAATTTCATAGCGGCTAAGCGGGTAGAGGGTTGTTCCGAGAAAACGCTTGTATATTACACAACAACCATCGAAAAAATGTTTTCGGTTTTGAACAAATGGGTAAAAGACATAACCACCGATGATTTACGGGCGTATCTGGCACAATACCAGCAGGGAAACAACTCCAGTAGAGTAACCATCGACAACATACGCCGTGTTTTTTCCAGCTTTTTTTCATGGTTGGAAGACGAAGACTATATTGTTAAAAGTCCTGTCCGGCGGATTCACAAGGTAAAAACCGCAAAAACAATCAAAGAGGCTTTCACCGATGAGCATTTGGAAGTTTTGCGGGATACTTGCGGTAATGTCCGTAATTTGGCGCTTGTTGAAATGCTCTCATCTACAGGCATAAGGGTTGGCGAACTGGTGCGACTAAACCGCGAAAACATCAATTTCAATGAGAGATCGTGTATTGTATTCGGAAAAGGCAACTGCGAGCGGGAAGTGTACTTTGATGCACGGACAAAACTGCATTTGCTGGCGTATTTTGCCAAGCGTACCGATAGCGATCCTGCACTGTTTGTTTCAGACAAACAACCTCACAAAAGGCTAACCATCTGCGGTGTGGAAAGGGTTTTGCGGAAACTTGGCGAAAAAGCGGAAATTGCCAGGGTACACCCCCACCGTTTCCGTAGAACTTTGGCAACAATGGCTATAGACAAAGGTATGCCAATCGAGCAGGTGCAAAAACTTCTCGGTCATGTTAGAATAGACACGACACTTCGCTATGCTATGGTAAATCAAAGCAATGTGAAGAATTCGCACAGAAAGTTTATCGGATAAACAGGGAATTCAGGGCATGAAGTACGAAACACTGGGTGAACATCTCCGCTTGGCAGATACCCGCAATGTGGACATGACGGTAGACCGCCTATTGGGTATAAGCATAGACAAATACTTCATGCCATCGGTTGCTAACATCATCGGTACGGATTTAAGTAACTATAAGTGCATCATCAAAGGGCAGTTTGCCTGTAACCCCATGCACATTGGGCGTGATGAGCGGTTGCCGATTGCCCTGTATACAGAGGAAGAACCAGCGATAGTTTCACCGGCCTATTTTTTGTTCCAGATAATTGACGAGCGTGTTTTACTGCCCGAATATTTGATGATGTGGTTTCGCCGAGCAGAATTTGACCGCATCTGCTGGTTAAAGTCCGATGGTAGCGTCAGGGGCGGTGTTACTTGGGATGATTTCTGTGAAATAACCTTGCCCTTGCCCTCTTTAGAAAAACAGAAATCTGTGGTTAAATCATATCAGTTCATAACCAACAGAATTTTACTCAAAAGGAGGATAAATGATAATTTAGAGGCTACCATTGAAACAATTTATGTTGCATTATTTATTGAGAACACCGCAAAAGAGGCATGGAAAAAAGGCACTGCCTTTGATGTACTTACACTTCAAAGGGGACATGATTTACCAAAAACACTTATGAAAGAAGGGCAATATCCTGTTATCGGATCTACTGGTGTTATTGGCTACCATAACCAATTTACAACAAATGCACCTTTAATAGCACTCGGTAGAAGTGGCAACATTGGCAAACCTCAATACTATCAAACTGATTGTTGGGCACATAATACTTGCTTGTATGTAAAGGAATTTCGCAGTGTACCACTTTGGGCGTTTTATATGCTCAAACATATAAACTACGATTCGTTTACAGGAGGTAGCGCAGTCCCAACCTTAAACAGAAACTTTGTCCATGCACAAGAAATTATCATTCCACCCTCTGAAATTCAAGATGATTTTGCTCGTAAAATAACGAGTTTTATTGATACAATCAACTATAACAGGCAAGAAATCGATAAACTTCACACGATGCAAGGTATTTTGTTTTCTCGAATGGCAATCAGCCTCTAAATTATCATTTAGTGGACAAAGGAGAAAAAAGAAATGTGAATAGTAATAAATATTCATTAATAATAGCAATTAACACATTCATAGAAACCGGAAGGCTATACCCATGCTGATTGAACGCAAACCGTATATGCAGACTTTGCGCGATTTTAAGGACGAGCATATCATCAAGGTCATCTCCGGTGTGCGCCGCTGCGGTAAATCTACTCTGCTTGAAATGTTTGCGGACGAGCTGCGGCAAACCGTTTCCGAAGAACAGATTCAGTTTTACAATTTTGAGGATTTAGACGTGTTATCCATCGGTGATTACAAACAGGTTTACGACCACATTAAAGTAAAAATCATTCCCGGAAAAATGAATTATATCTTCCTTGATGAAGTGCAGAATATCAAAACTTTCGAGCGCCTTGTGGACAGCCTCTATATCAAAAAAAATGTTGACCTTTACGTTACCGGCTCTAACGCCTACCTCCTTTCCGGCGAATTAGCAACGCTGCTTACCGGTCGTTACATCGAAATAAGCATCCTGCCGTTTTCGTTTGCAGAATACTGCGAATTTTACCGAAATTCCCCAAATTTGACAAAAATTGCAGATTCGGGGAATTTAAGCAGCGATCTTGCAAATTCGCCAAACTTGCAAAATTTGAAAGTTTGGCGAATTTCAGAAACTAAACCGCCAAATTCCCAAAACTTGCAAAATTTACAAGTTTTGGGAATTTCAAGAACTAGGCCGGTAAATTCCCAAAACCTGTCAAAAATTGAACGTTTGGTGAATTTTTCACAAAGCGGCGGATTGCCGCAAACTGCGGGTTTAGACTATTCTACCTCGGATCAGTCGGTGCCTTTTTTGTCAGGCGTGTTGAATACAATTATAGAAAAAGATGTGTTTACACAACGTGAAGTGTATAATAAGCCCACATTCCAAAAAATTGTTGATTTTGTCTTTGATTCAGCCGGTTCATTTGTTTCTCCTGCATCTATATCCGGTACGCTAAAAAATGAAGGGATCATTATTGACCATAAGACTATCGCCCAATATCTGGATTACCTTGTCTCCGCTTTTTTGATTTACAAGGTTCCCCGTTATGATATTAAGGGCAAGAATTTGCTTCGTTCTCTGGACAAATATTATATGGTGGACACCGGCTTTCGCAGAATACGTTTGCCGCAGAGACCGGATGCCGATGTTGGTCATATACTGGAAAATATAGTTTACTTGGAATTAAGACGCCGCTTTCCCAAAGTTTTTGTTGGGAAACTGCGTAACGGCGAGGTGGATTTTGTGGTGATGGACCATAAAGGATACATCGCCTACTATCAAGTAGCCTATACATCAATGGAGAGGTCAACCCTGGAACGTGAGCTTGCGCCGCTCAAGGCTATCCGCGATTCCAACCCAAAATTCCTTTTGACAACCGACATCGACATCAATCCGGTTTACGATGGCATCCGCAAACTTAACGTTGCCGATTGGCTCTTAAACAATGAAAAATCAAGGTGGTAAGGTTATGCGTTTCAATGAGCATTCTTTGGAAACAGCCATCATGGAACTGTTTGAAGATGAAGGCTATATCCATGTATCGGGCGAAGACCTACACCGCGACAGAGCCGATGTTCTTATCGTTGACGACTTACGCTCGTTTCTTGAAGCAAAATATGCCAACGAGGGGATAACCTTTAACGAAACCGAGCGCATCATTATCATGCTCAAAACTGCAAGAAGCTCCTCATTGTATGAATCAAACAAAAAGTTATTCAGGCAAATTGCGGAAGGTTTTACCGTTAAGCGGGATGAGACAAGTCAAAAAGATTTATTCATCAATCTGGTTGACTACGAAAAGCCGGAAAATAATATCATCAAAATAGTAAATCAGGTTGAAATACAGGGTTATGAAAGGCGCATACCCGATGCCATCGTGTACATTAACGGACTTCCGCTGGTGGTAATGGAATTCAAAACAGCCGTTTCCGAAAACAAAACAATTCATGATGCATATATACAGCTTACAACCCGTTACCGGCGGGATATTCCCGAATTGTTTAAATACAACGCCTTAATCGTCATCAGCGATGGGGTGAATAATAAATACGGTTCGTTCTTTGCTCCTTATGAATATTTTTACGCATGGCGCAAGATCGAAAGTAAAGACAAAGCGGTTGACGGGATCAGTTCATTATCCACAATGGTAAAAGGCTTGTTCAGAAAAGACCGCTTATTGAAAGTCATTAAAGACTATATCTATTTTCCGGATAATTCAGATACGGACCTTAAAGTAGTATGCCGTTACCCTCAGTTTTTTGCCGCCGATATGCTTTTCGATAATATCAAGAAAAAAATGCGGCCCAAGGGGAACGGAAAAGGCGGCACCTATTTTGGCGCGACCGGCAGCGGCAAAAGTTACACCATGCTCTACCTCGCCCGCCTTTTAATGAAAAGCCCATGGTTTAACAGCCCGACAATTCTGCTCATCACCGACCGCACCGATCTTGACGATCAGTTATCCGGCCAATTCGTTTCATCAAAAAAATTTATCGGCGACAACACCGTGGTCAGTATTGAATCCAGGGAAAAACTAAAAGAGGAATTGCAGGGGCGTACATCAGGCGGCGTGTATTTGACGACCATTCAGAAGTTTACCGAGGACACGCAGCTTCTTACCGATAGAACAAATGTAATCTGTATTTCCGATGAAGCCCACCGCTCCCAGTCAAATCTTGAACAGAAAGTACGCATAACCGAAGCAGGGGTACAGCGTTCATGGGGTTTTGCCAAATACCTGCACGATTCGCTGCCAAACGCAACGTATGTCGGTTTTACCGGAACGCCCATAGATGCAACGGTAGATGTTTTTGGTGAAATTGTAGACAGCTACACCATGTCCGAATCGGTCAAAGACGAAATAACCGTGAACCTTGTCTACGAAGGCAGGGCGGCAAAGGTAAATCTTGACCAGGATAAACTCAAAGAAATAGACGCATATTACGAAAAATGTGCCGAAGAAGGCGCCAATGAAAATCAAATACAAGCAAGCCAAAAGGCTCAGGCAAATCTTGAAGTGATAATCGGAGACGAAGACAGGCTTCGCTCAGTTGCGCGGGATTTTGTAAACCACTATGAAAGACGGGTGGAAGAAAATGCCACGGTAGAGGGAAAGGCAATGTTTGTGTGCATGAGCCGTTCTGTCGCATGGAATCTGTATAAAATCATCATGGAAATCCGCCCGCAGTGGTTTGAAAAAGTCAAAATCGTAATGACCCGTACCGCCGATGATGAAAAAGATTTATATGATCTGCTTGGAACCAACGATGACCGCAAGGAATTAGACCGGCAGTTCAAACAGCCCAAGTCAAATTTCAAAATCGCTATCGTTGTTGATATGTGGCTTACCGGCTTTGATGTTCCCTGTCTCGACACCATGTATATAGACAAGCCGGTACAGCGGCATAGCCTGATACAGACCATTTCCCGGGTGAACCGTGTCTACGAAGGCAAAGATAAGGGCTTAATCGTTGATTATATCGGTATCAAAAATAACATGAATCTCGCCCTTAAAAAATATACCAACTACGAAGAAAACGAATACGAAGGCACGGAGCAGGCTGTTAAAATCGTTAAAGATCAGCTCGAAATACTTGACGCAATGTTCCATGATTTTGACAATTCAAAATATTTCGGGGGAACGCCCGGAGAACAACTGGATTGCCTTAACCACGCCGTAGAATACATTCAGCAAAATGAGGAAACAGAAAACCGCTTTATGGCTGCGGTAAAACGTTTGCAACAGGCTTTTGGTTTATGCACATCAAGCGAAGACATAAGTGCGGCGGAGAGGGATTACATTCACTTTTACGGCGCAATCCGCTCAATGTTGTTCAAACTTACCAAGGGCAGAGCTCCCGATGTTTTCCAGATGAACGACCATGTACGCAAATTGGTAGAAGAAGCAATTATTTCAGAAGGTGTTGAAATTTTATTCAATGTTGGCAAACATTTAGAGATCGACCTTTTCAGCGAGGAATACCTTGAAAAAATCGCAAAAATTCCCCTGCCGAATACCAGAATAAAACTCTTGCAGCAGTTATTGCAGCATGCCATCAATGAATTCAAAAAAGTAAACAAGATCAAAGCGGTTGAATTCGCCGAGAAACTAAAAAAAGTAGTTGAAAATTACAACGATCGCCGCAACGAGAAAAAGTACGCCAGCGATGTCCTTGATGAAGTTGCAAACCAGCTTACGGAATTGTTAAAAAACCTGAAAACCGAAAAAGATTCTTTTGGTACGATGGGCATAACATACGAAGAAAAAGCCTTTTACGATATTCTAAAAAATGTTGCGGAACAATTTAAGTTTCCCTTTCCCCATGAAAAATTGATAGAACTATCCAGAGAGGTTAAAAAAATAGTTGACGACAAAACCCGCTATACAGACTGTTTTAAAAAAGAAGACATAAAAGCGGAATTACAGGTTGACTTGATACTGGTGCTTGACCAATACGGCTATCCGCCGGAAACAAACGATTTGGTTTACAAACAGGTATTTGAACAGGCGGAAAATTTTAAAAAATATTGTGAATAGAATGAAAGGAGACATTCCCCCCTATATTTCAAAGCTTGCCCTTACCCCTGCGAGGATAACTATCTGCAATGTCCCCAAAGTGTAAAATCGAATGAAAACAGCGGATTAATCTGCCGGACTGGAACAGCTTGACGAGGTGACCGGATACTTAAACAGAAAAAACTAAAACTGCCGAGGCTGCGGGAATAGCGGCGGGGAAGGTTTTGCTTACATTTCGCAGGTTGATCATATGAAATACCGGCTGTACCGGCGCGTTACGGAAAAGAAACGCTGGAGGAACTGCAGCAGCTTATTTCAAATTATCTCATACTGCTTGCGGGAAATGCGGAGAACAGCTTTTCTAATGATCCCCTTGAACCCACCGCCATAGAAACAATAGTGTTGGTGAACAGCCAGTGGCAGGCGGACGCACAGAACGTTACCCGCGCAATCAACGATTACGCGGCTGCACATTTTCCTGAAAACGTGCGCGTACTTGTCGGAGGCGGTGCGGCTCAGGAAGGGGCGCTTGTCCGTCTGGTCGTGCAGTCCCAAACGGTCTCAATTTTTGTCTCGGTGCTTATGGTGCTGTTAATCGTTGCGTTTTCCTACAAGTCCCTTGCCGCGGGTATTATCGCCGCCTTACCTCTGACCATCGCCATTATGTGCAATTTCGGCATCATGGGCTTCTTAGGTATCACCCTAAATGTATCAACCGCAAAAATGGTAGTCCGCGCATCTTGCCGGTCTCCCCGCCCCGTGCCGTTACCATCAAAATTGGCACATTTATTTATTTTGTATTGCGCGGCATATTGTATAGCTGTCAATGCCGGGCAGCATTAGATCAAGCAGTAAAAGGTCGAAATCACTGGTCAGGGCGCGTTCTCCGCCTTTTACACCGTCGCTTTCCAACTGGTCGGCGCGGTAAAAAATATCAAATAATTTTTCAAGGTTTTCGGGTCGGACGCCGGAGTCGTCGTCGGCAAGGCTTATTTCCATGTTTTTAGTGTCGCCTCTATTTTCAGTTTTGATACAATTAATGGTTATATGTCCAATTTCTTTTACGCGGGACATGTGACTTTTTTAAAAAATTCATCTATCGTAAAATATCATTATAACATAACACATTATAAACCACCTCGCCCCAGAGGGGCGAGATATTATGTAGTGTTACTTTATTCGACGTGGTTTCCTCTGAGAGGAAGTTATTCGCTGTAGGATAAACCCCACAGCGAAAAAAAAAACAATTTTTTGGAGGTATTTTATGAAAAAGCGGTTTAAACATCTTTTTTTAACGGCTCTTTTTGTATTTGTTGCTTTGGGAAGCGTATATGCGGAGGGAAATAGAGACACGCCTGCTCTGCCGGTTGTACAGGAGCTTGTGATACTACACACCAACGACCACCACGGAACGACGGTTTCCAAAGACGGTAAAATGGGACTTGCTGAACGCGCCGCTTTTGTGAAACAAGTCAGAAACATTTACAACAATGTCCTGATTCTTGATGCGGGTGACATTAATACAGGAACTGCGTTGTCAAATATGTACGACGCCGAGCCGGACATCAAAGCTTACGATTTGATAGGCTATAAGGCTGTTGCCATCGGTAACCACGAGTTCGACAAGCCTTTCTCCACACTGGAAAAACAGATTGCCAAATCGAAGTTTGACTTTGTTTCCGCCAATATAACCCGTCCTAATGGAAGCTATCTTGAAAAACCGTATATCATTCAGGATTACGATGGATTCCGTGTAGCCGTTATAGGACTTACAACACTCCGCAGTAAAGTTACTGCGCGTCCCGATGCGAGTTTAAAGTTCATCCCGGAAATTGATGCGGCAAAAGCTATGGTTAAAAGAGTGCGCGAAACGGAAAAAGCCGACATAGTTATTATTGTGGGTCACGTAGGAGATGTGCTTGAAACGGAAGACCAGACTACATCAAAAATGGTGGTGGAAGCGCTCGCGGACGCCGGTCTCAAAATCGATCTTTTTATTGATGGCCACAGCCACAGCGCTTTGAGTGCGCCCATCGTTGTTGCGAACACTCCGATTGTTTCCTCGCATGAGTGGGGCAAGTTTATGGGGGAAGCAGTCCTAAAAATTAAAGATAAAAAAGTGATTGACTTTTTCTGGAAACCGGTAGAAATCACCAGTGCAAAGTTCCCGCCGGATCCAGCCGTGCTTACCTTACTTAAACCCTATATCGACGGAGCGCAAGCGAGCCTCAAAGAAATAGTTATGAAAACTTCTGCGGTATTCCCGTTCAATCAGGGGTCTATAACGCGCATCCCGCGTTACCGGGAAACCGCTTCCGGTAACCTTACCAGCGATTCTTATACATGGTTCATACGCGAGAAGCTTGGCGTAGCAGTTGATTTTGCGATTACAAATGGCGGAGGAATACGCGCGGCGCTTCCGGAAGGCAACGTAACCCGCGAAGCAATAAAAACGATGCTGCCCTTTGATAACTGGGTGTTTTTCGTGCGTCTGCCGGGAAGCAAGGTAAAAGAAATGTTCGATCATGCCGCCTCTCAAAATCAGGGCTCGGGCGGATTCCCGCAGATTTCCCGCGAAGTAAAACTTGAGCTCACTTATGACGCCGATGGCACACACGGCAAAGTTACAAGCCTTACAATAAATGGCGCACCCATCGACGATAACAAAATCTACGCGGTAGCCACGAACGACTTTATGGCAGGCGGCGGCGACGGATACACCTCAATGAAAACGACCGAAACATTCAATACATCAATGTGGCTTGCCGACGTAGTGGTCGAATACGCAAAAACCCTTCCGCAGCCTGTTAAACCCACGACCGACGGACGCCTTACAGTGATTGGCGGCGTTAGCCCGTAACCAGAAAAACAGCATTTTAAATGGGTCATGTGGTCTCCTCTTTTGCCGCATTGGGATAACTTTGATAAATCTTGCCATTGATTTCTTTACCATTAGCGTGTTTATTGCGTTTTTTACCATCACTACCCCATGTTCCCCATTGCTTAAAGAAAAAAGCAACATTCTGTGCTTCGCGTTTAGTAAGTATCTGATAATGGTGTTGAGGCGTTTCTATAATAGTTTTAAATATCTTATCAAGAAAATAAAATGTCATATTTTCATGAAATAAATCACTCATTGAGTTTACAAAAAAAGTGGTCGGTCTTTTTATTAAACATGGCTGTTCCAACCGTTCTGGTAAAATGCAAAACTCAAAACCGTTTTCATAACCGTGCACACCCATTGCTTGAAGCCGCCGCGCCATAACTTCCGCATAACAATTTTTACAACCTGCACTAACTTTTGGTAATAGTCTGCAATAAGTCGATGACATTGCTTAAAGTCGTTCTCTGTAAAATCTATTTTGTCAGTATCAAAATAATTTTTTGTTGTCGGATATTCTTTAAATCTACTTACAAATGAAGATGAGATAAAGAAAATAAAATCTGTTTTTGGTGAATTGATTAATTTCAGAAAAATATTTTCATCTTGGTTTTAACATTCCTCCCTACTCCTTTAAAAACCCATACTCATACACTGCAGGCTGTATCTTCACCGTGAGCGTTTTAAGTGCGGTGCGCAAGTCGGCAAGAAGCGCATTATAGGTTTCGTCTGTTGACTTGGCATTCATCGTACCGCTTTCTTTGCGCCCCTGAAAGTATTCCCGAATGTCGTAATACGAGCTATTTACCGAAACGGTTTTGTTGTTCTGCGATTTTATGCTGGCGTGATAGTATTTCCAAAGTTCTTTTCCCGCATCCAGCACGGCGGCGGCTTCTTCGCTCAGCGTGCGTCCTTTAAGAAAACCGCTCATAAAGTTTGATTCAAACTTTTCCCGTGCGCCTACTTCTTTTTCGGTGAAGGGTATCCAGTGATTAACGCCATCGCGGGAAGAAATACGGTTTTGTCCATGAAACAGCGTGAATATGAGACAATCGTTTTGAAACTCAGTATCAGTTTTGTAACTATCATTATTTGGGAAATAAAATTGATCGCGGTCATTGAGCCATGTTGGTTCAATACAAAGACGGACGGCAAAATAGATGCAACCTTCAAGTAAATTATTTGCATTAAAATAAAAATAATTGAAATGTCGTGTTCCTTCTGTTACTGTAATATATGGTTGATTTATTTTCAAAAAATCAGCGCCTGAATTTCCCACAAACCCCATAGCTTTGGTTTTTTTATCATCAAACTGTTTTATCCATTGGTTTATAGAAGGTGGTGCACCGTCCCAAAACTTTTTTGTTCCGCCTTCCTCTACTACATCAAGTTCAACGCAATGAGTAAAAGGCTTCCTGTTCAAGTCCCAGATGGTAAACGCAATCGGGAATTTACCTGAAACATTATCAAAAGTGTCGGCGTGAACGATAAAACCACCTTGAAATTCTGCCTTAAAAAATTCCCTGAATTTGATAAAGTTCTGCCCGTTAATAAATTTCACTTTTGAAAACAGAGCCAAATTACAGTTCGATATTTCGACATAGATACGAGCCATAAAATGTGCGAATATTTCATTCGTAGCTTTCCCGATAGATGCTTGATATTTGATGCTCGTTTTGTGTACAGTTGCAACTCCGGATTTCGCGTGTCCTGTCCCAATTGTTTCTGTAGTTGTAGAAGCCTCTGCATACGGCGGATTGATATAACAAATCAACTTCTTGCGCTTTTCCGGGTCGCCTATAATCTTTTTCAATTCTTCCGGCAGTTTGTCAAAACTGTCATTCAAAAAATCAAACTGAAAAACGTGTCCGCTTAACAGGTTCAGGTTTTCGTCAATGTCGATAAGGCTTTGCATGGTTTCCACATTCCCCTGTTCAACATCGCTTGCCCACACGTTATATTCATTCGTCAACCCTGCAAGCAAGTTTCCCGTCCCCGCCGCGCAATCCCACACATAGTATTCGTCCTGCCAATTTTCCCCAAACACTTTGGCGAGATATTCCTTTGACTTATCCGCCCAGATTTTCGGCGTAAAGAACGATCCTTTTACTTCGCGGATATTCGCGGGAACTAAAAGATCCCGCCTGTCGATAATGTGCTGTTGATATTCTTCCGCGGGCGGACGCTCATACCGATTCCAGAAACGGCTATAAGCCGCGCCGCCGTCGGTAAAATCTATCTTGTTCTCAAACCAATCGCCCTCGATATTTTCACGCAGTTTATACTTGTCATTTTCGATAACAATCTTTAATTTCTCCGTGATACTATTGCCATCAGAAGACATTATATCGGCGCGGTAAAAATCGCCGTCAAGTATGCCGTTTTTTACAAACCTTGCCCATCGCTCTTTTGACAAATTTATAAACGGCTTTACTTCTTTTATCCATTTTATAAAAATCTGCACAAAATTATCTTTTGTGATAGGGCTTTTGATTGAAGTCGATGCACCCGCTACAAAATGCGTTTTGATAAACTCTATTATTTCCCTGTCATCGCCGCCAAAGTTATATACCGCAATTTTCGCGCCAATCAGTTTTGTTACTTTTTCCCGCGCCTTTTGAAAATCCGCGGTTTCATGATTGCTCGGCGTCGTATTCCAGTTAAAATCGGTTTCGTTAAAAATCGGCAGCATATCGTGAAACGACACAAAGGCAATCCGCGCCTCGTCGAAAACACCGAGCCATGGCGGTGCTAGATATTCGCCCTTCTCATAAGTTTTTTTACAGGTGAGAATGAGCTGGGTAAACATATCAAAAACATCGTGGGCACCTTTTTTTGCTTCCGCCCACAAGTAATGTTTTGAACTGCCTACCCCATCGCTAAAAAGGTCTGTGCGCGTTTTTTTGTCGGTGATTACTAAGTCTATATTGTCGATATTCGGTTCATAACCGTATTTAGGGAAGTAGTCTTTATAAACAAAACCTTTTAGCGTTTCTTCTTTCTGTATACCGCTATATGTTGGCATTTTGCCCCTCTCCCAAACGTTATGTATTGATTTTACTATAAAATTGTCTGTTTTTCAAGGAAGGGGTTATTTTCCGAAGCCCATCTCGCGGAGCGAACACTTTGTGCACGTAGAGGAAGCCGCGGGGTGTTTCACGGCATCGTAAAGTCCCGAAAATTTCAGTTATTTTCATTGTTTTATGAACGGATAATTCCAACACTCACGGCAACACCAGATAAAGCGACTTGCTACGTGGTAGCTCATAGGTCTTTTTCGTTTGTTTCATGACTTTTTCGTGGTTGATCTTCTTATCCTTGATGTAAAATGAGACTTACACCAAAACACCAAAACCCGCTTGACTGAATTTCTCAAATCCAATATACTGACAATGTAGTCAGTGATTATGGTGTCATTATATGGAGAAACTAAAAGGAAAACGCCAGCTTCAAAAAGAGGCGACACGGGAACACATCTTGGAAACCGCTATGCGGGTATATGCTGAACAGGGCTTTTCCGTGCCCGTAGGCGTAATCGCGCAGGAAGCGGGTTTGGCGCATGGCTCGGTATTTTTGCATTTCCCAACGAAGGAAGATTTGCTGAACAGTACCCTGGAGCGGTTTTTCAAAGGTCTCGGTGAAAAAATGCACCGCCTTGCGGAAGCGGGCGATGACCTTGAAACACTTTTGAGGGGGTTCCTTACAGTTATAGCAGATCATGAAGCTTTCTATAAACATCTGGTTATGGAAACCCACACCCTGCCGCCTGATATGAAAAATATGCTCGTTTCCCTGCGTTCCGCCAACGCACACCATTTTGAAATTGCCGCTGAACATGGAATCAGCCAGGGCAGAATAAAAAAACTCCCCCTTCACCTGATGTTCAACACATGGATGGCTCTGGTGTACTATTACTTACAGAACAGCGAATGGTTTGCGCCGGGGCAGTCTGTCCTCAAACGATGCAAAGATGAATTGGTGAGCTTCTATATGTCGCTCATCACGAAATAAATTTTGGAGGTTTAAGAAATGAAAACTTGTATTGCCTGTGGAATGCCGATGAATGATCCGTCTGAATTCGCCTGCGGCGACACGAACAAGGATTACTGTGTCCACTGCGCCTGCCCGGACGGTTCCATGCAGTCCTTTGAGGAAAAACGTAACGGCTTGACAGCGTTCATTGTGAAAACGCAGGGCTTCGATGAAACTGTAGCTTTGGAAGCCGCCGAATCCATGATGAAAAAATTGCCCGCATGGGCAGCATATTTTTAGGTAAATGAATGAACAAGGAGGAGATTGAACATGGCAAATTTAAGCACGGTTTCAGAAGTAGAGCTTCAAGAAATAATGCCGACGCAGATATATTCGCATTGGCTATCTGTCATTCATAAGATTCGCAGCCTTTACGATATGGACGAGGAATGGGATAAGGGCGGGAAAACCGCCAAGAATGTACTCCGATTCAGGCGTGGCGGCAAAACGCTCGTCTCCTTGTTCCCGAAAGAAGACGGCATAGGGTTGATGGTTGTTCTCGGCAAGGATGAGCGCGAGAAGTTTGAGTCTACTCTTCCGACATTCAACAGTAAAGTGGTTAAGGAGTATGAATCAGCCCGGACGTATCACGATGGCAAATGGATAATGTTCAATTTGCCTGACCAGGATGTTGAAAACGACCTGCCGGTGTTGCTTGCATTAAAACGCAAGCCAAACAGAAAGGATATTTGAGGGTATCTGTATGAGTACGATAATAGAACTTTTGGAAAATATTGATAAAATTCACACCACACCGATGGGGGCGGAACGCATAAGAAAAAACCTCAGTTTGACTATTTCTGATGTAGTCCTATGGTGCAAACAAAAGATGCAGGAGCCAAAAGCCGAAATTACCCGTCGCGGTAAAAATTGGTATGTTCGTATCGACGGCTGCGAAATCACCGTAAACGCCAATAGCTACACAATAATAACGGCGCACAAGAAAGGGGGTTAACGCATGAGCAAATTATCAAATTTGATAAATGTTGGAAAAGAACTTGAAAAACAATTAAATGAAATAGGAGTAAAGACATTTGATGAATTAAAAAAAATCGGGAGCAAAACAGCATGGTTAAAAATACGTGATATGGATTCATCGGCCTGTTATAATAGATTGTGCGCGCTCGAAGGGGCAATACAGGGAATAAGATGGCATAATTTGCCTGAAAAAATAAAGAAAGAATTAAAGGAATTCTATACACAGGTTGCTTGAAAAGGAGAAGAATAAAATTATAAAAATAATATATAATTGGTTTATATGAGAAAACTTGTTTTTGTAATATTATTACCTGTTTCATTTATGGTATCAGCAACCGCAATGGCACAATCTCCAAATACAGTATTTTTTAATACTACTTTTAATATAGGATCATTCAGCGCAGGTGAATATGACGGCGGTTCTGTATTTTTAGGTGGTTTATTGTCGGCAGACTGGATACCCAATGGAAAAATAGGTTTAGCATACGGAATAGAAACAGGTTTACTTGGTGGTAAAAAACAGGCTGGTAACAGTATCATATTAGGTATTCCTGTTATTTTTCGACTTGGATGGTATCCCAGTTTTATTAACATCAAAAATACGGACCTGTTTATTCTTGCAAAAATTGGCTGGGGATTTGGATTATGGGGCGTTCATTTAGACAATGGTTCAACTCCAGGCGGCATTGTTTGCGGGATCAATATCGGCGGACGTTACGCTTTTACACGGCGGATAGGCGCTTATACAGAAATAGGATATAATTATTATGGGCTGGCCCGAAACGACAACTATCCTGAATATCCTTTGGGTTATGGAAGCGGTAAAATTTACGCAACCGCAGGGGTATCCATAAAAATTAATTGATTTCTACTAAATATGAAAAATAAAACCATTATAAAATTAAAAGAAAAGGCAAATCAAATAAAAATAGACATATCGACATTATACATTGTATATCAGAAAAAAAATGTACCAATAATTGCAAAAATAATTATTATTATAACGGTTGTATATGCATTATCGCCAATTGATTTAATTCCCGATTTCATACCAATTTTAGGATATTTGGATGATTTAATAATTTTACCAGCATTAATTATTTTAGCAATTAAATTAATTCCAAATGAAATTTTAATTAAATGCAGAGAAGAAGCGAAAGATTTATGGAAGAATGAAAAACCCAAAAAATGGTATTATGGAATACCAATAATAATTATTTGGTTAATAATAATAGCATTAATTATAAAAACTATATTAAAATAGAATCCACTTAAAAAAATGTGGATAAATTCTTTGGAGGATAAGAATGAAAATTACACCGTATTTGAATTTTAATGGGAATTGTGCAGAAGTAATTGAGTTTTATGAAAGAGCGTTCGATGTCAAAGCCAATGTAATGAGGTATAGTGATGCGCCTCCAGCCGAAGGTTACAAACCACCGCCGGGAACAGAAAATTTTGTAATGCACGCTTGCCTTACCAACCGTGATGATTATACCGTCTTTCTTTCTGATGTAACGCCGGATATACCGGCAACCTTTGGCAGCGGCATGTCTATTTCGGTAGAGTTGGATAACGCCGATAGTGTCAAATCCACCTTCGACAAACTCAAAGAAGGCGGTACCGTTACTATGGAACCTCAAAAAACATTCTGGAGTGAATTTTTTGGTTCTTTGGTGGATAAATTCGGCGTTAGTTGGATGATCATGGTTAAAATGTAAAAACATAAAAATTGATAACCAATGATGAATATACGCATTGAAACACCTTCTGACTATGCCGCTGTTGAAATTGTAGGGAGTATTTTCAACAGCTGATTTATGAGATTATTTTATGTTTTGCCATTATTTTGTTTTATATCATGCACGCTTCAGAATAATTTTATCGATGAATATGTAAATATAATCGGTCAAAATGTACCAGATACATATACTTTTGAAAACAGAGATGAATATATAAAACTTATTACAGGCAGTAAAGAATCACCAGAAATATTTATTAAACTTATTGCGGATAATAAAAATACCATAGTTAAATCATGCTTCATTACTTTTTCGTTTTCAGATTCAGCGGAAGCAAGAAGGTATTATAAACAATTGTACACATATTTAAGAAAAGAAAATTGGCAGTATATTGAAAATATAAGTAAATACAAAAAGCCATTTGGAGAAATATTTTTTAAAAATGGTGTTTATTTTAGTATTTATGAGCCGGCATATGCTATATCGGTAGAACTGTCGAATAGAATAGAAAATATTTATAGGGATAGTTTTTATGAAAAATAAATTATTGATATTAATTTTTATTTTATTGGTCTGCTCTTGCAAGAATAAAAAAATAATTGAGAAAAATACTGTACAAAATAATTATGTGCAATCATTCATTGAAATGAATAAAAATAAACCGAAAATGGTATATTCAATAGAATATTATAAAAACAAAATAATACAATTTAGAAATATGTTTGATGAACGACAATATATATCAAACATTGTTGAAGTAGAAGACTTTTTCCCCGGATTATTGAGTTTTCTTGTAAGTTGGAATGATAATCTCAAAGGTTATATTTATGAATTATATACATTTAATGTAAATCAAGAAATTGTTAAAAAATATTTATGCGGCTATGGACCATTTCTTAATAATTATAGTGATATATTAATGGAAAAATTACCCGGCAATAAAATAGGTCGTGAATTACTTTCAGTTGGAGACTTTAATAATGACGGGATTAATGAAATTCTATCATATTCATTTTATGTAAATATGGGATATGTATTTACAATTTTTGGCTATAATGAAATTGAAAATGGTATAGTACATTTGTGCTTAGTTCCTGTATTCATAAATTTTGAAAAGCCATTTTCCCCGGTAGAATATACCGGAAATGGATTTAAAATTCTTGAAATAGTTGAAGATGAACCGATAGTATTACTTTGGAATAATTATATATGGGATGATTACAGTATAAAATACATATTAATAAAATAATGGGGTGCGCCGCCGATAGTCCTCAAAAAGAGTTTTGTTGATAATTAAGCAATGCTGGAAGCCCTGCCTTATATTACACAATTTGATGACTCACCTTTCGAGCCGTCAAATTGGAAAGTGGTTACAATGTCCCTGTCGGAATAGTAAAATAAACTGCTATGAACGTAACAATTACTCCGCACAAATTCTGTAAAACGGTTTCTGTACCGGCGTCAAAATCTCACACAATACGGCGGCTGTTAATTGCCGCGTTTGCGGACGGCGTATCAAAGATCGATTTCCCGCTGGATTCATCCGATGCCCGATCCTGTCTTTCAGTCTGCCGTGCTCTGGGTGCGGAAATTATTGAAAAGAAACAGTCTGAAAACTCAGCCGTGATAGAAAGCTGGACGGTAAAAGGAATAGGCGGCGCTTACGCTATTGCAAAATCGCAGCAACCCCTCGACGTTGGCAATTCCGGCACCACCCTATTTTTGGCAATGGCGCTTGCCTCTCTGGGCGGCACCCCTGTAACTTGGACAGGCGACGAACAAATTGCCCGCCGCAGTGCCGCACCGCTTTTGGATGCGCTGCAAGGACTTGGCGTTTCCGTCCAATCAGGCAAAGACGGCTGCGTCCCGTTTACCCTGCAAGGTCCATGGCACGGCGGTAAGGTGAGTATCAACTGCCCCACAAGCCAATACCTGTCGGCGCTGCTGCTTGCCGCTCCGCTTGCCGGTAAGGGCGTAACCACACAAATCGAAGTTCCTCTCCTCAACGAAAAACCGTATATCGAAATGACACTTGCTTACTTGGAAAAACAAGGCGTAATCATAGAAAAAACCCATGATTTTTCACACTTTTCGATAAAAGGCGCTTGTGTTTATAAACCCGTGAACGGAGGCGTCGCCGGTGATTTTTCGTCCGCAGCCTTCCCTGCCTGTGCTGCGGCAGTCTCAGGCGGAACCGTCAAACTGCTAGGACTTGACCCGGAGGACTTTCAAGGCGACAAGGCGTTTTTTGAAATGCTCAAAAAAATGGGCTGCTCCGTCGAATGGAAAACCGAGGCGGCAGCAGACGGCGGCAAAACGCACACAGTAACCGTATCGGGCGGCGGTACGCTAAAAGGCGCGGAGTTCGACCTTAACGATACCCCCGACTTGCTTCCCGCAGCGGCTGTACTCGGCGCTTTTGCAAAAGGCGAGACACGTCTGGTAAATGCCGCCCACGCCCGAATAAAGGAAACCGACAGAATAGCAGTGATGGCGGCGGAGCTTTCAAAACTGGGCGTCCACTGCACGGAAAGACCGGACGGTCTCATAATACAAGGCGGACGCCCGCTGAGCGGTGGCTGCGTTGACGGTCACAACGATCACCGCGTAGTAATGGCATTAGCCGCAGCCGCTTTGGGCGCACAGGCTCCCATTACCGTGTTAGGCGCAGAAGCCGCCGACATAACTTACCCGAACTTTTTCTCAATGTTTGATGTGTGATAAAGATGGATTAAAATAATGAGCTAACTCTAGTACCCGTAACGATTTACTTTTTATAGCAGGGAGTGGACTCGGACCACTGACCTCCGGGTTATGAGCCCGACGAGCTGCCAACTGCTCTACCCTGCGTTAACTTATATGAAAATATACACCCATTAAAAAAAAAGGTCAATATGTCAATGCGGGGCGACGGGCTAAAAAATGGACACTACTTTAAGAAGCCGCGTGAAGCAACGATATGACCACCCTGAAGACTCGAAACATCGTTTACAATGATCATCGCGTTTCCGTCAAGCGCTCGAATCTCGTTGATAAGCCTCTCCTTGCCCTTTCGTTTGGTAAAAATCATCAATACGGTTTTTTCCGAATCCCGCCCTTCCGCCTTCATCGTGGTAACGGCGAATCCTTTCTCGCGGAGCGAGGCTGTAAGCGTTTTCCCTTGCGCTGCGGAAACTATTGTTTGAATCAACACCTTACCCAACGCAATCTTGTTCTCGATTACCGAACCAAGATACACACCCATTGAAAATCCGATGCTGTATACAATACCCTTAACCGGCGCTTCTACGATTCCTATGATGACTCTTGAGGCAATGAATGTCCAAAGAATGATCTCAAAGAACGAAAGTATCGTTCCTTGCCGCCGGTAACCGCGGTTTATCAGAATCTGACGGACAGTTGCAAGAGAAACCTCCGCAATTTTTGCAAAAAAGATTAGTAACAATTCAGCCGGAGGCGCCGCCGTAATAAAACGAATTATAACATCCAACATATTTTTATCCTTCGTTACTACTAAGAACTTCGTTTATGCGGTCAAGATCATCCATCGTGTAATATTCGATGCGTATAACGCCTTTTTCAAGGGTGCCGTCTATGTTTATTTTTGTTCCTAACTTTTCCATAAACCTTTGCTGCATAGCATCCAGTTCCGGATCGCGCTTTTTGTGTTGACCATCTTTTGCAGATGCCTGTGCAGGGTTTTCCGCTCCGTCTGTTTTTTTTTCGTTTTCAACACTGCTTGAATTTATCTCCGCCGCTTTTTTTTCGGCATCGCGCACGGAAAGTCCCTGCGAAGTTATTTCTGCAAACAGTTTTTGTTTTTCATCACCGCCGTTAAGCGAAAGAATCGCGCGGGCATGACCTGCGGTAAGAGTGCCTTCAGCCAAAGCCTGCTGCATATTGTCCGGCAGTTTTAAAAGGCGCAGGGCATTTGCCAATGTGGAACGGTTTTTCCCGACGCGCGCGGCGGCTTCATCCTGAGAAATTCCAGCCATATCCATAAGCTGTTTATAGGCGGCGGCTTCCTCTATCGGGTTTAGGTCTGCCCGTTGAATATTTTCGATAAGGGAAATAGCGTATTTTTTGTCATCGGAAAACTTTTTTACGATAGCCGGTATCTCGCTCAAACCTGCAAGTTTTGCGGCACGGCTGCGGCGTTCACCAGCGATAATCGTCCAGTTACCGTTGCCGGACTCCTCGACTATGATTGGTTGTATAACGCCGTTTTCACGTATCGACGCCGCCAATTCTTCAAGCGCGGTTTCGTCAAAATTCTTTCTGGGCTGATTAGGGTTTGCAAGGATTTTATCCAAAGGCAGGTTAAACTCTGCCTGAACCTGCGCCGCCAACACCTGAGTGGGGAAATCGTCCGCTGCGTCCGAAGTAAAAAGCGCCTCGGCGCCTTTCCCCAAACCGAATTTACCTGCCACCGCCCCCTCCAGTGCTGCTCAAAATTTCTGCGGCAAGGCTTTTGTATGCTAATGCTCCGCTGCAAGCGGCATCGTACTTTGAAATGGGCAGCCCGTGAGAAGGCGCTTCAGAAAGACGGACATTGCGCGGAATTATCGTTGAGTATATTTTATCTTTAAAATACGCGCTAACCTGTTTTACAACCTGTTGTGCAAGCCTAGTTCGCTGGTCGTACATCGTAAAAAATATTCCCTCTATGGTGAGGGTAGGATTTAAGCTCTTTTGCATACGTTTTATGGTTTGCAAGAGCAGCGATAAGCCTTCGAGGGCGAAATATTCACATTGCATAGGAATAAGCACCCCATCCGATGCGGCAAGACCATTGACAGTAAGAACACCAAGTGACGGCGGACAGTCGATCAAAATATAATCGTAATTTGCTTTTAGACTGTCCGTAGCTTTTTTTAAAAAGAAGTCATGATTTTTTTCGTTGATAAGTTCAACCGTAGCGCCGGACAAATCTATGCTTGCCGGTATAACAGACAAACACGGCAGAATATTTTTTCTAACCGCCTGCTGCGGTGAAACCTGTCCCGCAAGAACCTCGTAAATCCCCTTTTTTTCTGACTTAACGCCAAGCCCCGATGAAAGATTTGCCTGCGAATCAAAATCTATCAACAGCACATTTTTACCGGATTCGGCAAGATACGCTCCTATGTTGATTGCGGAAGTTGTTTTGCCTACTCCGCCCTTTTGATTAACAAAAACAAAAACCTTGCCCATATAGTAAACTATAAACAATTGCCGCAAGTTTTTAAAGTGCTTTTCACTTTGGCTTGACAACTTTTCATTTTTTTGTTGTCTCTATTTTAAAAAATTATTATATTTGCTTTACATAATTTTCATACTACAGGAGATGTTTATGAACACAAGAAGAAATCGTACAACGGGCGCGTTCGCGGCGTTTGTACTCGCAGCCCTATTGCTGGGTTTATCGTTAGTCTTTGCATCCTGCGGAGACACTACATCCTTACCGGAGCCAGGTGAATCACCTGCTCCTATACCGAAAGATCAAACAGCAACGAAAATGGTCATTACTTTCAAAAACGGCTGGGAACCAGAGCTTTACGCTATTGGCGATGCGCCGGATCTTGAGAAAGACGATCCGTACACAAGGGATTATACTACCAAAGCGGTATACCCCCAAAAAATAAACGCTACCGTCAATACGCAAGAAAACAAAGATTATGATGCGTCTGTGGCAGTTTATAAGGAAAATGCTAAGCTATGGAAAGAGTATGACGATAAAAAAGAAAAGGGCGAAGAAGCCGTGCCGCCCGAAGGTGATCAGTTGGCTGAACCTGCTGCGCCTGTGGCAACTTTGCCTTACTTGCCCGGCTCTCCTATAATTGACGAGAACGATAAACAAAAGATCGTTGGTTGGCAGCCGGAGTGGGATTATCATATATTTAAAGGGTGGCTGGTCTACCCTTATTATCCTGACGCAGAAGGCGCTTACGATATAGCCGAAAACCCCGCTGTAAGCGGAAATATTACTATGGTTGCGCAATGGGAGGCGGCTCCTGCCCGTCCTTTTGTGGAAATAACGTTTGAAAAGGCGGACGGCTCGAAAGCTTTTGAAAAACGCATAGCTGTTCCCGAAAAACGTACTTTCGAGGCGGATAATCAGTCGGGTGCGGTAGGTAAGCTTATGGATCATGACGGTAAGCCCGACACACCTGAAATTTATGTAACCGAAAATCTAAATGACGCAAAAGGCGGCACAGCAAATCCCGTAATCGTAAAATATGAAAACTTTAAAATTAAGAAAACCGATGTACAAGGCGGTACTTTAGCTCAAAACGCCCCTGATCTTATACCCATTTTTGCACGTGAGCATTACGAAATAGACTCAAGCAAGCCGTGGGCAGGCTCTGCGGGAGCAGCCATCAATCCATCGGCGTATTTTGAGGAGAATACCTTTGTCTATCAGCAATGGAAACCTTTGCAATACACAATTACGTTTAACAACAACGGAATTGGCGGTGGAACTGTCACCTTTAACGATATTACGGGTCTTGATGCATCTAAAGTTGTTACAGGCGGGGTTTCCGCTGTTGGCAGGAGTCTTCCAGTTTATGGCGGAACGGTAACGTCAGGCGCTGTGGATTATAAATTTGACCGCTGGACGGACGCTGCGCAGGGCGGCAACACGTACACAGGCAAAACCGGCATAAACGGTAATACAACACTTTATGCCCAATGGAATCCGGTAGGCGGCAAAATATACACTTATGGTCTTACAAGCAAAGTTCAAAAGTTTACAACGCCGGAAGCCGGTAAATACAAAATCGAAGCATGGGGAGCGCAGGGCGGGGTAGCGCAGAGCGGCGATTCTTCGCGCGGAGGAAAGGGCGGCTATTCTGCGGGAACTATCACATTAGCTAAGGGAGTAGATCTTTTTGTATATGTCGGTGGACAGGGTGCAAATGGCACAAGCACAGATGGCGGCAACGGCGGCTACAATGGCGGCGGAAAAGGTGGGAAATCCCCAACAAGTTACGGCGGCGCAGGCGGCGGTGGTGGAGCATCGGATGTCAGACTGAAAGCAGCAAGCAGTGATGCCGCATCGGCAACCGATGCCAACTCATTAAAAACCCGCATTATTGTAGCGGGCGGCGGTGGGGGTGCTGCCTACTCTAACTATGGTTCTGGCGGGTATGGTGGCGGAGCTACCGGCGGGAGTGCTACATCGTATAAGAGCAGCGTTGTTCCAACCGGAGGTGGACAAACACAGAGTGGCGCTATTGCTAATCTAACGACCGGAACATTCGGAGCAGGCGCAGTCGGTGGAAATGGCAGTCCAACCAACGGTGGATGGTTCCAAGAACCTAATGGCGGCGGCGGCGGCGGCTACTACGGCGGAAATGCCTCGCAGACATTACCAGGTCAGAATTCAGGTAAATTTGATATTTCCGGCGGCGGCGGCGGATCAAGCTATGTCAAAGGTTTAACCTCAACCCCCGGCAATAGCGCTATGATGGACAACGGTACTATTAATTTTACCGGCGGCATAACAACAGCCAACCAAAATACAGGCGTCGGCAAAGTGGTTATATCGTTTATACCTAATTAACAAAAAAGCTACTAATAGCTAAAAATTAAGGCTAAGTACTATCCAAGCGATGGTACTTAGCCTTTTTTATACGCCGAGCGGCGTTTTTCCGTTAGAAAAACGCTATTGACAAAATATGTCGAAAAGTGCATATTTTAATAGTGTGGTTAATCAACTATACGAATGAAGAGGTAAACCCTTATGGATGCTATAACAATGATGGAATCAAAAATGACTCCTGAATCGGTAAAAAAATCACGGATGATGGCTGAGCAGGAGATATTGACAATACGCCTTTCTCAATTAAGAGAAAAACTTGGTAAAAAACAGAATGAATTTCTTACATTTAGTCAAACATCAATATCACGATTAGAAAAAAGAAAGGATATTAGAATTTCAACGCTAATTGAATATCTGGATGATATGGAAATGGGGTTAGAAATAAGAACTTACCCCAAAAATAATCATCATAAAATAAATGAAGAAGTTTTATTAAAAGTATAGTCTTAATTATTCTATACCGCCCATGTGAATATTTAAAACTTTTTAAATATAAGGCTTGTGTTTACCCCGCCGAAAGCGAAATTATTGGACATGACATATTCTGTTGTTATCCCGCGTCCGCTGCCTGTTATGTAGTCTAGGGGCGCACATTCGGGGTCTATGTCAATTAGGTTGATGTTAGGCGCAAACCAGCCTTCGTTCATCATATTGATGGTGATCCACGCTTCTATTGCTCCGCAAGCGCCTAAGGTATGCCCGATATAATTTTTTAGTGTGCTTACAGGAATAGCGCGGTTAAAAACCCCGAAGGTAGCGGAACTTTCTGCAATATCGCCGTGTGGTGTAGCGGTTCCGTGTGTATTCACGTAGCCGATTTTTTCAGGCTCAATCTCTGCGTCCAAAAGGGCAAGCCGTATTGCGCCCGCCATTGTCGCAGGATTAGGCTGTGTGATGTGGGTTCCGTCCGTGTTTGTTCCAAATCCGGCAATTTCGGCATAGATTTTTGCGCCGCGCTTTTTCGCATGTTCGTATTCTTCAAGAAACAGGCAGCCCGCTCCTTCTCCGATCACAAGTCCGTCGCGGTTTTTGTCGTAGGCGCGCGGCGTACATTCAGGTTTATCGTTTTGTGTACTTGCCGCAAGGAGGGTATCAAAAATTGCGGCATCGGCAGGGGAAAGTTCCTCGGCCCCGCCTGAAATCATCATATCCTGAGCGCCGCTTTTTATTGCTTCGTAGGCAAAACCTATAGCCTGACTGCCTGAGGTACAAGCCGAATTCACAGGTATAAACCTGCCTGTCAATCCGTAAAAAACCTCGATATTGGCGGCGCAGGTTTGCGGCATAGCTTTTATATAGGTGGTCGCGCTCATGTTTTTCATATCGTGAAGGATGATCAAACTGTAAAAATCAAGAAGGGCGTCAACATTGCCCATGGACGAGCCGAACGCAATTCCGCAGCGTCCGTTTTTTAATTCATTCATATCTGCGCCCGATGCTTTTAGCGCGCTTTCCGCCGCTGTCAATGCCAGCTTCGCTATACGTCCCATACCCCTAACCTTTTGACGCGGGTAATCGGGAAAAACAAAGTCCGTGATAGGGGCGGCAAGCCGTGTATTCATGCGCTGGTATATGTCCCACTCCGGCATAAAACGGACACAGTTTTTGCACGACTTTAGGCGTGTGAGTATATCTGCCCATTCACAGCCTAACGCGCTTACAGCGCCGCCTCCGGTAACTACAACACGCCTGTTCACAGTTGTCCTCCATCAATTTTAAAAAATCCGTTTTCTATTAGGCGGACGATATTCCGCAGATCGGCTTCGAGGGGACGATCATCTTCAAGAGGCTTCCAAACGGAAAGCGCCTGTCGATAAGTTTGTTCAGCGCCGTACGCCTCTTTCAATGATGTTTCGGATAACCCGCCTTGCTGCAGACGCAAATAGAGAGCTTGAACGGAGCCTAAGAGAGCGGCTGCCAACACCTGACTTGTAAGGCTGATTACACGGGTACAATCACGGGCGGCAATGGTTCCCATGCTTACCTTGTCTTGATTATGACATTCGGTGGAGCGGGAAAAAACGCTTGCCGGCATGGTATTTTTAAGCGCCTCGGCAGTCCATGCGGAAGCTCCGATTTGAACTGCCTTAAATCCGTGGTTAAACGAATAGCCCTTTGCAGAGCCGGACAAATTAGGCGCAAGCCCGCGGTTATATTTAATATCAATCAGAAGGGCAAGCTGCCTGTCCGCTAAATCTGCAATATTGGCAACTATATTTTTTAAAGAATCCATTGCAAAACAGATGTGTCCGCCGTAAAAATGCCCGCCGTGGTAAATAGATTCGGTTTCAGGATCGACTATAGGATTATCGTTGACGCTGTTCATTTCGGTTTCGATAAGACGGCGCAGTGTTTCCTCAACATCGTAGAACAAGCCGATCACATGAGGTGCGCAGCGTATTGAGTATGGGTCCTGTATGCGCTTAGGTAAGACCCGTTTTTGATCATCTTTAGAATTTTCTTTTTCAAGGGCGCTGCGGATTTTTTCGGCGGCAAGCGTCTGCCCTGCATGAGGTTTAAGCTCAAAAAGCCTTTTGTTAAAGTGATAAATGTTTCCTTGCAATGCAAGAGATGAGATTGCGGTTATACGGCAGGCAAGGTCTGCAAGCTGTCCGGCACGGTAGAAATTTAGCGCGGCTATTGCATTCATAACAGCAGTTCCGTTCATTATAGCTATAGCCTCTTTTGGACGGAAACGGTACGGCCGCACTCCGAACTCCGCAAGAACGTCGGATGCCTGCTTCACCTCGCCGCGAAAGCGTACCTCACGCTCACCGGCAAGAGCGCCCGCAAGATAGGAAAGCGGGGTAAGATCGCCCGATGCTCCTACAGAGCCTTCTTCCGGTATCAGCGGTAGGACGCCGTTTTCAATAAAAAAACTAATACGCCGTAAAAGTTCCATGCTTACGCCTGAAAAACCCTGAGAGAGTGTGTTAAGGCGGACGATCATAATAGCCCGTGTTGTTTGCTCATCAAAATAAGCGCCCAGACCGCAGCCATGGTATCGGGTAAGGTTTAGCGGCAGATCGTAATAGTGTTCGGGTGGAACAATCTCCGTACAGGAATCGCCGTAACCTGTTGTTACACCATAAATAGTTCCGTTTTTTTCAAGTGTTTCTTCGATAAACCGTGCGCCGCGCTCTATTTTTTCTTCAAACTCTTTTGAGGCAGACAAAACAAGCCCGCCGCAGTCCTTTGAATATTTAACCACATCTTCTATGGTGAGTTTATCCTCTCCTATTATCAAACTATACCGCCTATCAAACTATACCGCCGTTTACGGAGATCACCTGACGTGTTATATATGATGCCGCCTCGGATAACAGAAACACGGCGCAGGCGGCGACTTCTTCGGGTTTGCCAACCCTGCCCATGGGAATGGCGGGTAGTACCATATCAAGGGGAGCGCCTGTTATCATGTCCGTTTCTATGATGCCGGGCGCTATGCAGTTTACCGTGATCGAGCGGCTTGCAAGTTCCACCGCCAACGCCTTTGCCGCACCGATTATGCCGGCTTTAGATGCGCTGTAGTTTACCTGTCCTCTGTTACCTATGATGCCGGAAACAGATGCGATTGCGATTATTCTGCCGCGTTTTTTTCTGGCAAGCGGCATTACGAGGGGGCTTAAAGTGTTGTAAAAGCCGTCGAGGTTTGTACGGATTACGTTGTCCCACTGCCCTCCGTCCAGCGCCGCGAAGGTGTTGTCGGCGCAGATGCCGGAATTGCAGACTATACCCCAAAAAATTCCTTTTTCGCCGATATACGCTTCAAGCGTTTTTCTGCACTGATCGCGGTCTGTAACATCGAATTGTAAAATATCCGCCTCGCCTCCGTTTGAGCGTACAATTTGCGCGGCTTCTTCCGCACCGGTTTTACTTTTGTTAAAGTGCAAGGTGAGTTTATAACCCGCTTCGGCGGCGGCAAGAGCGATTGCCCGCCCTATTCCGCGTCCGGCTCCGGTAACAAGGACTCGTTTTTCCGCATTTGCATTTTTTGTTTCGGTTTTTATTTCTGTCATTTTTTTAATACCACCGATAAATCCTCAACATCCATAACGGTAAGTTTCGCGGCAACCGCTTTTTTTCCGTTTGCGGATACTGTACAGTCAAACGTATAAATCTTATCGAGCCTGTTGTCTTCTTCAACACGGATCTGCACGCTTCCGGTAAGGGTATCAACAAACATTTCAAAATTTGAAATACTCAAAATGACACCCGGGCTGATGGGTTTTCCCTCAGCGCGGGCGCATATCCCCGATAAAGCGGCAACGCTCTGCGCCATAAATTCAAAACTTACCCACGCCGGTACCGCACCAAGTGAAGGCTCATAAAACAAACATGATGGATCAACATCATATTCGGAACATAAATATCTTTTTTGTGTATCGTAATCCGTTATGCGGGACATCATAAACATCTTTCCACGGTGAGGCACAAGAGGCAGTATGTCATCTCCTTCGATAAGACCGTTAAAAATCAAAACTCCGCTCCGACTATCAAACTAACGTTACAGCCGCCGAACGCGAAAGAATTGCTCATCATGACGATTGGTTTTTTAACCGTCGCGGCAGGCGGTGCAAAGGAAAGAGATGGCAGGGTTTCGTCGAAAAGTGCGTCCCAGCAGTGCATTGGAACCGCCGTCTCTCCATTTTTTTGATTATACAATGAACACCAGCATAAAGCAAGTTCGATTGAACCGGCCGCGCCCAAGGTATGCCCCGTTACCGGTTTGGTCGAGCTTACAAGCGGCAGCCGTTTTCCGTTTGTTCTATCTGTACCGTCCGTACCGCTGCCGAAAACTTCCGCAACAGCACGGGCTTCCATCGCGTCGTTTTGCTCTGTTCCCGTGCCGTGGAGGTTGATATAGGCGATATGTTCCGGCATAAGCGAGGCATTTTTTAACGCCGTGCGCATTGCCTGTGCCGAACCTGAGCCGTCGGGACGCGGCGCGGTTATGTGGTAACCGTCCGAGCTTTCTCCATAGCCCAACAATTTTATAGGCGGTGAATTTTGGGGCGGGTCTTTGCATAATAAAAAAAATGCCGCCGCCTCGCCTAAATTTATGCCCTTCCTGTTCCTGCTGAATGGATTACACTGCTCAGGCGATAACGCTTTTAGCGAGTCAAAGCCGGCGATGATCGTGTTAGCCGCAATGTCCGCGCCGCCTGCTATTACCGCGTCGGCAAACCCTGCCTTTATCAACTGGGCAGCCTTAACTATCGCTGCGGCGCTTGATGCGCAGGCATTTGTTATAGTTAAAACTTGTCCCGTTATACCGAATTTTTTTGCAGCCCAACAACCAAATGTTCCAGGATTTTGCATGGAAAGATCGTAACTTTTCGGGAAATGTCCTTTCTTGAAATATTCCTCGTGAGCAGGCTCCGACCACTCCGTGCCGTTATTGCAAGTGCCGATACAACAAGCAATTCTATCTGCACCATATTTTGACTTTGCATATTCCACATCATCTTTTATTTGTTCAAGGGCAGCATCCGTTATGCGCAATAACCGCGTATCATAAATACCGTGTAAGGTCGGCAGGTTTTCCGTGTGTACAAGACCTACCGGATATTTTTTGCCGTTTTTTAGACCCGCACAATCTGTGTCGATTGTTAAGCCCTCTTTGTATCCGTCAAGAGCCGCCTGAAAAAAACTGCCTCGCGTCCCGCCCGCGCAGCAAACAAGCCCCGGCGGATAAAGATAAATTTCGTTAGTCATTTGATAAATAATTTAACCGCCGCATTTTCTAAAATCTTATCACAAATTCGGCGCCGTATCCTTTTTGGGTATGAACCTCTACAGTACCGCCAATTTTCAAAACACGATCTCTCACAAGATTGAGTCCTATTCCCCTGCCTGCGTGCATTGATATTTCCCTAGCCGTGCTAAACCCGGGTCTAAAAATAATATCGTTTAACACTGCTTCTTCGGCAGTATTCGCTTCTTTAGCAGCAGCTTCATCAAGGAGACCAAGGTCTATAGCTTTTTTACGAACCTCTTCAAAATCAATGCCTCTGCCATCATCAGATATTTTTATTTCCATAGTTTTTAAATCCTGTTGTTTTTGCTTCTGAACTTCGGCAATGCGTTTTTTTAATTTTGCTTCGATGCTGACATCTTCTATTACGGCAAGAATGTAAACCTTATTGAGCTATCGTAATGACAAAAAAAATACGGAAGTAAAACCATCAGACCTTTTAGCAGCCGCAATTCAAAAAACACAACACGCTTTTTAAGATCAGATGCAAGTTTATCACAGGTTTTTTGAATTGCGGCTGCTAAAAGGTCTGATGGTTTTACTTCCGTATTTTTTTTGTCATTACGATAGCTCAATAAGGT
>BNVA01000002.1 GCA_025997755.1 Spirochaetia bacterium
ACATCGCGGGAACGGCGGGAACAATCACGATAGGCGGGAGCGCAAGCCTCAATTTGGGCAGCCGAACACTAGCCGCAGGAAGCATAACGGTAGGCGGCACGCTCGACATAAGCGCGGGAACATTGTCGGTAACAAGC
This sequence comes from Spirochaetia bacterium, assembly GCA_025997755.1. Next base: position 138 of record BNVA01000002.1, read on the forward strand.
GGGGTTGCGAATAACGGCATAATACAAATGCACGGATTGCCGCCTTCGCAAATTTCACCGGCAGCCAATGTAACAAATCAAACCGGCAGTACGGTTTTGTATTACGGCACCGGCAGCACCCTTGGCGGATTAGCGAGTTTTTATAACCTTGAAATCATAGGTGGTAGTCATGCAACAGAAACCGGCATTGACGTGCGCGGAACTCTTAACATAACAGGAGGCGGCACATTGAGTTTGAGCGCCGCCGGTACTTCCGCAGGTTCAATTACGGTAGGCGGAAAACTCGATATTGGACAATGGAATCTTAGCGGCGGTACATCATTTGTACTTGCGGGAACTCTTGAGTCTGACGGCGGTACAATATCAAGCGCGGGAATCTTTTCACAGCCTGCCGCGGCAAGTGTGATCGGCGGAACGCTTTCTATAAACGCTGTCGGCGGCATTACAACTAACGGAAATTCCAACACGGTAAGCAAGGTAACGCTGAATAACACAGTAAGCGGTGGAATAGATTTTACGTCTAACGCACCCGGTCTTACAGTAGGCGGCGCATCATCAACACCGGTACCGGGATTGTTGAGCATTACAGCTACCGGGGGAAGTATCACGCTTGATGGTAATATTTTAGGCGATGTAGTGAATTTGATCACTGAAAAAGATGTAATTCGTTCCGGCGGTACTTATACGGCGAGCCTCTTTACGATAAAGCCGTCGCCGTCGTCGCCCAAAAGTATAGGCGCGGGAACCACTACGGCATCTCCCGATATTTTGATCGCAAGGGATGTTTTGGAAAACATTTCTGCCGGTACCGTTACCGTAGGTGATAGCACAAATACAACACAGATACACGCGGGGACACTTTCTCTTGCCGGTAAATATGATCTGAATTTTGTCAACAACGATAATAATATAACATTCTACAGTACCGTTGTTATGGGCACAAAAAAAATGTCGCTTAACGCCGGTGTAGGCAGTGTAATTCAGAATGGAACCGATCCGGCGATCAGCGCGGCTTCAGGCGGCGGTCTTATATTAGATAGCGCGGGTAATGTGGGAATAAGCGGAACGCCTCTCTTAACATCAATACCGCATGATGGTTTGAGCGGAACGGCTCTTACCAGTACTGCGCTATCAACACTGTATATTTCCAATGCAGGAAGTCTAACCACAACTACAATAGGGAGTACAAATACAAATGCAATTTATCTTGGAGCGCAAGGCGGCTCGCTGACTGTAGCCGGTATTACGACTAACGCGGGTACCGTAACGTTGTTATCATCCGCCTCAATAAATCAAACAGGGGTGATAAGTGCATCATTGCTTGCAGGAAGCGCGAGTATGGGGCTTACGCTTACGTCGTCTAACACTGTCGGCACGGTATCGTTAATCAATTCAGGCGCAAGCGGCGATATTAATTACACGAGTGTACGACCAGGCGGATTTACGTTAATCGGCGGATCGAATTCGGCAATTGGCGGTTCGGTTACAATAACAGACATCACAGGAATAAGCTTGAATTTTCCGGGCGGTACTTTTACTGCGGGCAGCACCGGAACCTTTACATTTGCAGGACCGGTAACGCTTGCAGGGACTTCTGCCGTTTCTGCCGGTAACGGAAAAATTACATTTAACGACACTATCAACGGCGCAAATAATGATCTTACACTTGATGCGGGCGCAGGAAGTATTTTCTTCGGCGGAACTGTAGGCACATCGCAACCCCTTGGCAAAATTGATATTAAATCAGATGTAACAAATTTAAACAACAATGCTCTTACAATAAGAGCAGGAACAATAGCATTAGGCAGAACAGGCGGCACGGTAGGGGTAATAAGCAATAACAATAATATAACGTTTAAAGTTGACGGACTTACGCATAACGGCAACGGCGCTACAATAAATGCCAATGCCGGTGCAGGCAATGTAACGCTTGCCCCGCTTACGAGTAATAAAACCGTCGGATACGGTGATGATCCATTGTCTGGAGACGTTAGGTATACTTCTCTGTGGAATAATATTATTGCGTCATCTTTTACCGTAGGCGATGCGGATACCGGAAATATTATTGTTTCAACGACAGGTACCAACTCGGTCTTTGGTGCTGCCGGAGTTGATTACAACCTTACCTTGCAAAACGCGGGAACATCCGCCATAGAGATTGAAGGAAACTATTTGGCAAATGACAAATCCCTATCGTTGATTACGGCTTCATCGGGCAGCGGCGGCTCTGTAACAATAAATACCAGCGGTAACAAATTGGTAAACCTTGGAGCCGGTACATTTAATGTCTATAAAAATACAACACAGTTGGATGCAGCGGGAACCGTAACGATCAATGCCGCGGGCGGCATTAACTTCGGGCGCACCGATGCGGCGCCTATTGTCTCTAATATTACCAGCTCAGGATCGCCTAACTTAAAAATGAATTCAGGTGCCGGGCATATTTTGATTAACGGAGCGATTGGCGCCATCGGCGGCAGCATCGGTAATATCACGGTAAGCGATGATTCAGGATCGCCTGTGGGCGCGGAAAATGTTACGTTTAACGGCGGTGTATATTCTACCGGTGATTTTAGAATATTACATTCGGGAACTCTGTCCTTAAACGGCAGCGTTTTTGCGAATGACGGTTTTCATCAAAACACGGGCATATCCGTCCAGCCGAACGCAAAAGTTGTGTTGGGTGGCGGTACTACTACAGCAACAGCGGGAACAATTCAAACAGCTTCAACATCAAGTATTGATATAAACAGCGATATGACAATTTACTATGACACTTCGCTTAGCGATACTGCAGGCGGTTATATAAAGACAAAAAATATTTTTGCGGATTATAAACCAACTGATCCGAATAGGGCTTGGAAATTAGATGTCAACGTTACCACCGCCGGTACTATTACAATAGACGGCAATATAGGAGAAGTTGCGGATGCAAGGAAAGTTGGCGCTGTTACACTTACGGGGGGGGAGATAACAAACGGTTCTATATGGACAAGAAATGATACGGTAAGCACTCCAATATTAGGTACGGTTTCCGTTATCAACACAGGAACATGGACGCTCTCAACCAATCCTGTGAATATTATAACCAGTGGTGCGCCTATAACGCAGACCGGAACAGGCATAAAAATATTCGGCAACACAACGTTAAGCAGTGGGACAAATTCCGGCGGTTATGCGATAAACGGCGGCAGCATAAGTTTGCAGGGAGCTTTGACCCGCGATACAGCAAATGTGAGTACGCTTACCTTTGATACATTGGATGTTGTTTCTGTTGCCGCGATTGGCGCAAGCGGCACTCCGTTAGGCGATGTTACTGTAAATGGTGCGGGTACTTATTCAATGAACGGCAATCTATATTCATCGTTATTGATATTTAAAGGCAATACAAACACAGATTTTAATTCGGGTGGTCCGACTAATCATCTTCCCGATGTGCGTATAACGCATAGTCCCAACAATGTCGGCGCCATGACAGGCGTTAAAGTTATTACAAGTGATGTTGAACAACTAGATACAACGCCGCAATTACAAATCGAACAGGGTATTCTTGATTTAGATTCGCGAAAATGGGCATTGGGTGGTTCGTCACCGTTGCAAGGTTTTCATGCGGCAGGTGGAACACTAACATTGGGAAGCGCGGGATCAGCTTCTATATTAACAGGTACCGGCAGTTTTAGGACGGAAAGCGGCGTTACCATAGATGCTAATAATGCTTACGAGTCCACACTTAAAACCGGCGGCTCTGTCAGTGTTGCGGATGGAACACAGGGCAACATTAATAAACTTTCCATTGTTATGAACGGCGGCGCCGCTAGTGCCCGTACCGGAATTTATATGGGAACAGGCTCAACAGAGTTTAAAAACTTTGAACTGCAAGGTTCGGCAAGTACAGGCTATGTGGAAGCGTTAAGCGATCTTAAATTGAACGGTAACTGGACAATCTCAGACGTTCCCTCAGTATCACCGCCGGTTGTTCCTCCCCTGCCTCTAAATCCGGTTAGTCCGCCAGCCACCCAGCGGTTTTTCCCCGGCGGTTCGGCTAGTGCGCGGACGGTAGAATTTACAGGCAGCAACATTGAAATTAGCGGCAATACATTTTGGTATAATTTAAAATGTGAAGTAGGCGGTGCAACGATAAAATTTTCTAATTATCCTGATGTACACACTATAGATGGCGAAATGCAAATAAAAGGAACGACTGCAAACAAAATTACACTTACTCGTAAAGTTGATGTAACGCTGCCATCGACACAACCGGGTGCCCCATTTCCTACATATAATTGGTCGGTGCTTAACGTGGTGCCTAATATATTCTGGGTCATTAACCTTACGTCAGGTCATACCGGCGGTTATGAGAATTTAGACGTATGGTACAGTTATGCGTATCTTGATGATGTAATTACAAATAGCACTATAACATCTCCATGGATGGGGAACTATTGTATTAAGTGGACAAACTCAGGCGAATATGTGTACTGTTTCACGGAAGACGCGTTCGATGATGATGGAAACCCGGGCGGAAACGGAAAAATTGATCGTATAAGAGTTCAAGCCTCAGCACCTTTGACAGGTGGTTTTTCCAACTTCAAGGTTGCTTTTCAAGACGACAGTTATGAGGTTGATACAAATAGAATAGGAACTGAAAATGGTTTTGGTTTTGTACCTGGTTCCGATACATTTTATATCTACCTAAAGGAAAAAGATTATCCCGATACGGGTGCAATACCGATTTGGCGTATTATTGAAAATACGTCGTTACTACTAGATGGCGGGCCTTTTACACTGCCGGAAAATTTTGATATTCCCACTCCAAACAGTATTATACCTGTAGATACCGCTCCGCCGCGTATTTCTTATACACTGTCTATTGCAGGCAGGGCGGAAGTATTTGTTCATTTTACAGAGCCTGTAAAAGTTTCTAGCGTACCTGCGACAGGAAGCCTTTCATCTAAAACTATAACAGGTCTAACGCCGATAGATACGGTTCAACGCCAGTATTATTCAACGCCAACGGATTATGCCTCACAATATCTTATAAAATTAAATGCGGCATTTAGCGCCAATGATCTTATTAACGGTATAACATTTGACGAAGGAATATTTATAGATGTTACCGATGTACCACCGTATCCGTTTACTTGGCCAAAGCCGCCGGGTGACCCTATGTATCCTGAAGATTACAATTATCAGAGCTACGTTCCATTTCCAATAGCTAGTAATCCAATTTACCCTGTTGATATAGAAGCAAATACAAGAATTTCTCAACCTAATAAATTCAGGCAGGGTAAGCTCGGTACTTATAACGGTACGGCGCAGCATCGTGTTACCGATTTACTTATCATGGTAAAACCGGCAAGCGGCGACGATCCGCACCTGTCTATGTGGCCGTTATACGCACGGGATATAGGCGGCGTTCAAGGAGCGTCTCCGGGTATAGCTCAAATATTTAACGGCTCTGAACAAATACGTAACAGCGATATATCTGTTGAGTCTGTAGTAAAGAACAACATTACGCTTGTACTAGATCCGGGTATAATATTTGATATAAATATTCCGGATGAATACAAGGTAGAAGCGCCGAAAAATAACGAAGGACTTTGGCTGCCTAAGGCGCTTAACATCGCACCTAAAAAGTTTGAAACACCTAACGATCCGATAATTTCTTATCCTGAAAATAATTATGTTGGTACTATACCGGGCGATGCTATGAATAAGGAGGGAATGCTTGAATTTGTTTTTGATATTTCTTATCCTTCGTATAGTAACAGCAAGGGAAGCCTTTACGGAGTGCGGCTTGACGCTCCTGCGGGAAACATACCGGACGACTGGTACAAAAAATTGGCAAACTTTAAAATACAAGTACGCGGGTTAGTATACCAGCGTTCTGGCGCGACAATAACAAATAATGTTATAAACCCGACGATAGGCGAAAAAGCTGTACTCAATTATATTTTGGACAGGAGCGGTCCCGTTACGGTTCAGGTATTTACTATGGACGGCAACTTGGTACAACAATTGTACCGTGGTGTCCGTACTGCCGGAGAATATGTTGCAGTTTGGGACGGTAAAAATAGAGGCGGTAACGTTGTTGCACGCGGAATGTACTTTATACGCATTGTAGCTCCTGATATAGACGAAATTAGAAAAGTAATGGTTGTTAAGTGAGGACTTTAAAACTCTTACGAATTCCGTTTATAGTTCTGGGATTTTTACTGCCCCTGTTTATAGTATCGCTTATCACAGCACTGGCGTTAGGCGAAAAAGAGATGTTATGTGCATTTCTTGTGCCGATTTTTTTTACGCTTGCCGTGAGTATTCCTTCAATTTTGGCTATAAGAAAAAAACCGCCTAACCTGCGCAGCCGTGATAGTTTTTTACTTGTTTCGCTTTCTTGGTTTTTTATGGGTTTTTTAGGCGCACTGCCTTACTATCTGTCCGGTTCCGGCATTAGTTTTACAGACGCTTTTTTTGAAAGCTCCTGCGGATTTGCTACAACCGGAGCTACAACAATTTTTAATGTTGAAGTTTTACCTAAGTCACTTTTGTTGTGGCGCAGTTTAAGCCACTGGGCAGGCGGAATGGGCATCATTGTTTTAACCGTGGCATTACTGCCATTGCTTGGGGTGGGCGGTTTCCAGCTTATAAAAGCGGAAGCGCCGGGACCGGAAAAAGAAAGGGTTACGCCCAAGATAACGGCTACGGCAAAAGTTTTGTGGGCTGTCTATTTTATTTTAACTTTAATTTTGTTTTTTTTGTACCGTATTGGCGGTATGGATGTTTTTGATGCTGCCTGTCATGCGTTTACCTGCCTTGCTACAGGCGGCGTGAGTACAAAGAATTCAGGACTTGCGTACTTTAATTCCATCTTTATTGATATTGTTACAACGATCTTTATGATGATCGCCGCTTTTAACTTTATTTTATACTTCCGTCTTTTAAAAGGAAAATTCAAAGACGTAATTTGCAACACGGAAGGGCGCGCCTATTTTTTGATTTTTATTTTTACCTGTACCGTTATTACATTCACCCTTGTTCCGTATTATGGTTCGATAAGTTCCGCTTTGCGTTATGCGTCATTTCAAACCGCATCTATTCTTTCTACAACAGGAAGCGCCGCCGCCGATTATGAATTGTGGCCGCCGCTTGCAAAGGCGGCAATATTTTTTCTTATGTTTATAGGCGGCTGCTCAGGATCAACGGCGGGCGGCGTAAAAGTAATACGTTATGCGGTACTGTGGAAACAAGCCGGTAACGAAATAAAAAGATTGATATATCCGCGCGGCATATTTTCCGTACGCTTAAACAGCAAACCCGGACGAAAAGATGTTGTTTACGGCGTTGCCGGTTTTATCTTTTTGTATTTTTCTGTTGTTGCAATATCAACATTGATCACTGCGGCAAGCGGCATTGATCTGTTGACGGCATTCAGCGCATCTCTTTCCGTAACCGGCAATATAGGCACGGGATTTGGCGGCATAGGTCCTGCGCATAACTACGGCTTTTTTCCGGATCACATAAAATGGTTTTTTTCATTCATAATGATAGCATCAAGGCTTGAACTTTGGACAGTTTTTGTATTATTCACACGGGACTACTGGCGTTTGTAGGGCGTTTTTTTCCATTTGATTTTTTAAGGCGGTAAAATCCCGGGGCAGAGAGGCAGACAGTGTTTGTTCCCCGCAGCCGTAGTCCGGCAGGAAAAGGGTTTCCGCGTGAAGCGCAAGCCTGTCTATTAAAGGGCGTTCGTCTATTTTGTCGCCCCTCCATTTTTTTTTAAACTGCGAAAGATAAACCGGTGCGCCGGAACCATAGAAATTGTCGCATATAATAGGGTGTCCTAACGCCGCCGCGTGTACCCTAATCTGGTGAGTACGTCCTGTTTCCGGTTTTGCTTCCAGCAGAGCATAATTTCCGGCTGTACATAGCAGCTTAAAATTAGTTTTTGATTTTTTACCGTTGTATCGGTCAACTATAGTTTGATGTTTTTTATTGCCGTCCGGTACAAGGGCAAGATCGCATATTTGCTCCTGCCACATAGGTCTTCCGTGAACCGCCGCAAGATAAGTTTTTTCTACACGTCTGTTTTCAAACAGCACCGAAAGTTTACTGTGCGTACGCGGATCTTTTGCAAAAACAACAAGCCCCGATGTCGCGCTGTCGATTCTGTGAATTACCCAGAGTCTCTTTCGGACAACGGCGCTTACAAGCTCAAATAAATTCTTTTTTGCTCTGTCGTAACGATCCGGAGTTACAGGAACTCCGGAACTTTTATTTACGGCAACAATATATTTATCTTCGTGTACTATTTCAAATGGTTTTACGGTATTCACTCACTTTATCTTTTTACTTCACTAATGTGGGATAAGGTGTATTTAACCACTCCCAAACCGGTTCTGTATAATTGGTGTTCAGTACGGCAAGAACACCTTGTTTGTTGGATAAAGCAATATTCATACCATTTTTGTCATTGGCAGAACCTGTTACTGTTGAACCATTTGTTACAGTGGTACCAAGTTTCATGTCTTGATTTGCAACATTGTTTACAAAGGTAACATTTGTTGCTGGTGCTCCTGCAAAGATACGCGCCCGCCTTATGTAACTTTCGCCTGCACCATTCGAGACTGCAATCACGGGATTTAATGCCGCGCTATTACGAATTGTTACGGCACCGCTTGTTGTGGAGTAATAGCTGGCGATTAAGCCCCCGCCATCCCCAAAATAATTACCTGATGTTCTTGTAACAGAAACCGTACCCGCTGCAAAAGAATTTTCGATGATACACGAAGGTGAAGAAACAGAAGTACCTTCTTTTCTATCAATAGCGCCTATCAGCCCGCCTGCGCCTACCCATCTATTTCCGCCTACACCCCCTACTATAACGTTTCCTGTAGAGGCAGAGTTCCTAACTACCGCTACACTGCTAAAAAATTTACCTACCAGTCCGCCAAAATGGGTATCGGCGTAGGCATCGGCAGCATTTGATGCCGCCGCATTTACCCACACATCAAGATTCGACACACAATTTTCTATCAGAATATCTTTGTCCCACCCGGCTTCGCCTATTAAAGCGCCTACTATACCATGGTTACCGGTAAGACTGGCAATCATTAATGTTCCTTCTACGTTTATATTACGAAATACTACAGGTTTAGACATATTCATTAAACCGCCTACAAGACCGCCGAAACGTACACCGCTTATAGTAACCGGAGTTGGGGTAGTAACTTGAAGCGTAAAGTCTTGTACAACTACACCGGTATCGGCAAACGTATTGAACATTCCGGTGTCTCCACTCTTTTGCATCAGTTTTAAATTGGATATGGTTTTATTGTTACCGTAGAGTCTGCCCGCGAAACCACTGACACCGGTACCCCAGCTGATGGCCTCTAAGTCTATATCGGTAGTCATAAAAAAGTGTCCGCTGGTATTGGTTTTTATACCGTTAAGCTGTTCAGCTGTATTAAGCGCTTTTGCCTTTGTCGATCTGTAAAAAACAGCGCCCTCTGCGATATGTTCAGGAGTAAGTACATAGTTTGCAAAGTACTGCGCGTCATTTGTGGTGTTATATGCAGCAGCCGTATCATTTAATACCCATACACATTGATCATCAGGATCGCCGTCAGGATCGGCAAGGGGGTCGGTGTCCATGGTTCCGCCGCCATTTCTTCCTACAAGAATTACTTTTTTATAGGATGTTCCCTCACGGTAAAACGCAGGAGTTTCAGGAAGAAGATAGTAAGTAGCCTCTTCTGTTGTAAGACCTACTTTTCTGTTCTCCGTATTGTCGATCAAAATAATGGGATACACGCCGACTTTATCTTTATTTTCGTATGAATCGCCGCCTGTGTATGGACCGGCATTATTGTTAATTTCAGGATTCGCCGTCATTGTCAAATGTAGATCGTAGTATGTTTGAACAAAATCCTCCTTAGTAAAAACAGGATTCCCCGGCTCTTTATCGCCGACTTTAATAGTGTAAGGCGGCGGGAGGGCTTCATCAAAAAAGAAACGTATGCCATCGCCATTATAACCCATAACAATAATATCTTGAGATACAGATGAACTTCCTACTCCGTAAGTAAGCGGTTTTTGTACCTCGTAATCAAGGCGTGTCAAGGCTGCTTCCGATGACCATATCTCACCGCCAACGTAAATATTGTATGTTGCCGTAGCGGATCTTGAACCTTCCGTGTATCTAACCGTAACCTTATACCTGCCGGGAGGCATATTGTTGAGTTCTTCTATGCTAAGACCTTCAACCGATAAAGCTAACTGTTTCTCAGTTACGCTCTTTACCTTCCCGTTAGTATAGGTAACCTTGACCTGAATACCGGTACTGCTAAAAGCGGTACCCGCTGCGAATTTAATAGTCGGATACGACACTATATTTAAATTTGCTTTCATTATGTTGCTTCCGACATCCTCAGTTTCACCTTCATTCATAGAGGATGAGCCGTCACTACAACCGCTAAAATTTAAGCTAAAAACCAGCACAAAAGCTAAAAAAACACCTAAACCTAAGAATTTATTGACTTTCATATAGAACTCCTTTAATATACCTGCCTCAAATATACAGAAACATGGGATTTGGAGCAAGCAAACCGTGAATTAATCGTGAATTAAAGAAAAAATCACTAAAAAAAATTGCATTTTATGCCGATAGTTGAATATCGGTATAAAAAAACCGGTTTAATTGAATTTTTAAAATTGCCTTTTTGGGCAAATTAATAAGGGGAATGTTATGAAAAAGTACAAGCTGAGTTTTATTCGTATCGCGGCGGCTGTCGCGTTTCTGTTGGTTTTACCGGTGATTAACGCACAGGCGGGCGGCAGTAAAAGCGATAGCTCTGAGGTTCTGGTACAGCGTGTAGATAATAACAATCTTATACGTCTGCGCATATACATTGATGCGCGTCCTGCAGGCTCTTTGAAGGTTGGCGAGACCAGTACTTACAAAGTAAAAAACGGTCCGCACACAATCCGTGCCGCTTTTGAGGATTATCAGGCAAGGACTACAGAAGTTACCCAGTTTACCGCCTATAATTCACGCCATCTTTTTACGGTAACAGATGAATCTATCGTCGCCGTAGGACAGGAACAGCTTAGGCCCGATACAACGAATGTATCCGCTTCAACTGCTGTGCTGAGCGAACCGGTATTGCCCAATCTTGATGCGGCAGTGCGAAACTCATTTGAGAAAACAATAAAAGACCTTAAAAAGAAGGCTAAAATTGCAGTAATTAACGTTGATGCCGACAATGTTCCCGAAGGCGACTATGTATTGGAAGAATTGACCTATCTATCTGTTCAATCAAACAAGAACTTCCAAGTTATTGACCGCAGAACTATTGATGCCTTTAGAGCAAGAAACTCCATAGGTGTACCGACCTACGATAATGATTTTATGTTGATCGGTTTGGGACAGCTTTTAGGTGCCGATATTGTAATAAGCGGCAGACTGGACGGACCCGGAGATTTACGGCGGCTTCGTGTAAAAGCGTTGGATGTGGAGAAACGCCAGCTTGTAGGTGATTCGAGCGAGAAAATATAAAAAACGGCGGCTGTTATCGACAGCCGCTTTTTTTTTTGCTATATTAAAAAAATGAATAAACCTATCCTTGTAGTTTTGGCAGCCGGTATGGGCAGCCGTTACGGCGGTCTTAAACAAATGGACAAAATAGGCGCGGACAGAGAAGCTATTTTAGACTACTCCGTTTTTGATGCCCTGCGTTCCGGCTTCGGTAAGATTGTATTTGTTATACGCCATGATATTGAAAAAGATTTTAACGATATAGTGCTTTCCCGAATGGGCGATTCATTCTTCTACGAAATAGCTTTCCAAGATTTAGATACGTTGATTCCGCCTGCGGTTTTTGAAAATTCACGCAAAGCCGGACGAACAAAACCATGGGGCACGGCGCACGCTCTTTTGTGCGCTAAAAGCGTTATTGACGCACCTTTTGCCGTGATCAATGCCGATGATTTTTACGGCAGAGATGCCTACACAGTTATGGGAGAATTTTTGCGTACGCCGCAGATCAAAGAAGGAGCCATTGTTCCCTACCAGCTTGAACAAACTTTAAGTCCTTCGGGAACGGTAACAAGGGGCATTTGCGGAGTAAAAGGCGGCTTTTTGACATCGGTTGACGAGCTTTTGCTGTTAGAAAAAGAAGGGAATTCAATATTTAACACCGAACCGGACGGATCAAAACGATTTTTAGATGCAAATACACCGGTTTCCATGAATTTTTGGGGCTTTCCATCGGAAATATTCCCCGAGCTTGAAAAATATTTTGATGATTTCTTAAAAACTCAAGGTGCTGAGCAAAAAAGTGAATGTTATCTGCCCAAGGCAGCCGACCATTTTATAAAAAACGGCAAACTTTCCTTCCGTGTTCTGCAGGCAAACTCCGAATGGTTCGGAGTAACCTACAAAGAAGACCGCGATACGGCGGCTAGGCGGGTAGCGGAGCTTACAAAACAAGGTGCATACCCGCCCGTACTTTGGAAATAGCCGCCATCGCTCAATCGACAGGATCCGCGGCGGAGCTTGCCGCCGTGTTTAATGCCGTTATGATAATATTCTGCCCATTAGAGTAATTCCCCAAAAAATAGCCTCCGCCGTATGCGCCGAAAATTGACGTGCCTTTTGTGCTTTCCGTTAGGGCATCGCTTTCATTGTCATTAAGAAATAACGCATCTATGTTTGCGCTTGTTGCTGTGTTGTCTATTACAGTTCCATTATCGTTTAATCCTGTAATATATGCCGTGTTAGACGAAAATATTATTTTATGCAGGTCACTACTGCCGCTTGTACCGGCGCATTTGCTTAAAACAATAGTCCCGCCGCCTGAAACATCTATTCCAACATTATCCAAAGTCAATTCTCCGCTTTTTGTATTTGTACTTCCTATGGTGAGCGAGGCGGATTCAAAACCTTTTAAAACCGGAGCGCTTCCTGTTCCTGTGATACAATTTCGTCCTATTGTTACACTTGTAGTCCCCTCGCCGCCTGCCTGCCAGCCGTCCGCACCGGTAATAACGGAATGTTCCATTATTACACTTCCCGATCCGGCAAGTTTTGCGCCCTCTGTTCCGCCTGAGTTATGCAGGACAAGACTATCGCCTGCGCCTAAATAAATCTCCCCGTTATTCGTAAATGTTTTTCCGGCAGGAACACCAATACCAAGCGAACAGGTCATTGAGATCACCTGCCCGTTTGACAAAGTTGTATCATCGTTTAAAATCCATACACCTTCGGAAACATCTGAAAATACAAGATCAATATCGGAATGAGGGGCAAATGGATTTGTATTACCCTTGTTGAATGTTATTGTTTTGCCGTTTGAATCGTTAATCGAATGAATATTTAAAACCGCGCTTGCGGGAACAATAATGTTATCTGCAAGTTTTGCTACATTTAACAAAAGCAGTACGGCATTTTTACCAAGTTTGACTGTTACGCCGCTTTTATTTGAAATACTCACAAACGATGAGAACACTCCGTTTACCACAAGCTGTGACAATGCAGGGAAATCTTTACCCTCTCCTGAAAAAACGCCGTCTACCGTAAGCGTGTGCAAATTTGGAAAAGCCGCATTACCCGTACTAAGGATTATCCCTTTTGGTACGATAAGCGCTTCCGCCGTTTCCGGCGTACTGCAGTTTAAATGAATACTTCTGTTTTCATTTGTAAATTCTTTTGCGATCTCTATTGCAGCGCTTGGGGAAACGCTGATTGTACCGCTTAAAAAATTTCCATCCCCGCTAAAACTTATAACCTCGGAAAGATTTTCCGCTTTTAAATCTTTGCTTGTATATGCTAATAGGCTGCCCCTTTTAAAAGTAATTGTTGTTCCAAGCCCTGTTACATTGTCCTTTGTATCAATCATAAAATTACACAAATTTTCCGCTATTAACGTGCCCTGTACATCAACAGAACCCTTATCACGAGCCGTAAAATCGCCTGAGTAAAAAAAGACCGTTCCATCCGGCTCAACTGTTAATTTGTTTGTCTTTGCAATAAAGTTTTGAGTTCCGCTCAAGTACAATGTTTTTTTTGCAGGTACGCTTATTGAATCCTGCAGGGTTGATTTGTAGACTATCGCGTTATACGCGGAATTCTCTGTATCGGCGAGCCATGCTTTCAATTCCGCCTCGTTAGACGCAATTAAAGCGTCATTAGGCGGTGAGAATGTTTCCTCGTTAGTTTCATAAACGATCTGTACGTCAGGCGATGCCGCGTTTTCACAAGCAGTAATAAAGAACGCCGGTAAAATAAAAGCCGTTATCAATACAAAAAATAACGGATTAGAAATGGAAACCTTTTTCATAATAAAATATTCCTCCGCAGTGCAAAAAAAATCACGACGCATACGCGGCGCGTTAAAGATATTACGGCGCAGTTTTGCACTATGCTTTTATCCGGCTTTATAAAAATAAAGAAAGTGTGATATAATAACTAAATCAGGAGGCTTATATGGCTTTAGCAAATTATGTACGCGATTCGCTTGCAGGATCGTCTATGATACGAAAGATGTTTGAAGAAGGGATCGCCTTAAAAAAACTCCACGGGGAGAACAATGTTTTTGATTTCTCATTAGGGAACCCCGACCTTGAACCGCCTCCCGCTTTTCACAAGACACTCGTAAAATTGACAACGGAAGACGCGAAAGGTTCACACGGATATATGCCTAACGCGGGATACAAAGACGTGCGCGATGCGCTTGCAAAAAAAGCATCGCGTGAGCATAAGGCGCCGCTTACAGGCGATCAAATTATAATGTCCGTAGGAGCGGCGGGCGGGCTTAACTGCGTGTTTAAAGCAATTTTAAATCCGGGGGATGAAGTTGTTGTAAGCAGTCCGTTTTTTATGGAATACCGCACATATACGGCAAATCACGGCGGAAAACTAGTTGAGGTTAAATCTTTAGACGACTTTAATCTTGATGTGGACGCTATTAAAAAAAATCTTTCGCCTAATACTGCTGCGGTGCTGATAAACTCTCCGCACAACCCAACGGGGCGCGTTTACCCGCAGCAAACCATAGCGGCATTGTCGGCGGCGCTGCTTGAACATGGCAAAAAAACAGGGCGTTACCCCTACCTTGTAGCCGACGAACCTTATCGCGAAATTGTTTACGGCAATATTGAAGTACCGCCTGTACTTTCCGTATACCCTAATTCAATATCGGTAACATCATACTCAAAGAGCCTTTCCCTGCCGGGTGAGCGTATCGGTTATGTAGCGGTGAATTCTGCCGCAGATGATGCTGAAAATCTGATTGCGGGCATCATTTGGGCTACGCGGGTATTGGGGTTTGTCAACGCACCCGCCCTTATGCAGCTCGCAGTAGCGCAATTAACCGGAGAAAAGGTGGCTGTTGAAATTTATGACAGGCGCAGGGCTGCGTTTAAAAAGGTGTTGGACGAAGCCGGTCTGCGTTATGCCGAGCCTGAAGGCGCTTTTTACATTTTCTGCAAAGCGCCCGCGAAAGACGGAGTTTGCGACGATAAGGCGTTCTCCACACATCTAAAAAAATTCCTGATACTCGGAGTTCCCGGTTCCAGTTTCGGTGCGCCCGGCTGGCTGCGTTTTGCCTACTGTGTGAACGAGGAAACTATCAAATCCTCCGGCGCAGCCTTCAAAAAAGCCATGGCGGAGTGGGTGTAACTACGCCAACACAACTTCCGTTCTGCCGAAGCCGCCAAGTTCGGGGCGCGAAAAATAGTAGTCGGCTATGACAGGGGAGTTTCGTAGGTATTCGTGGACGCCTTTTTGAAGGATTCCATCGCCCTTTCCGTGAATTACGGAAAATTCGTGCATTCCGCCGGCAAGCGCTGCATCGATCTGTTTTTGCAGGGTTTCCAGAGCGGGCTGTAGGCGCATTCCCCGTACATTCAATTCCAATACTGCGGGTGAGTGTTCCGCATAGTCAACGCTTACCTGCGGAGCGGATTTTTGAATGGTATCCGGTTTAACCGGAATAAGCTCGGTTTCGCTAAAAAAAAGTGAGACACCGCCAACTTCAACAAGCCAATTTCCCTTTTTTGCCTTTTTTTTGACAAGCCCCTGCAATCTTTTTGCCCCTGCAAGTACATGAACGCCTGCGGCAATCGGTATTTTGGGTTCCGAATCAGAATTATTTTCGGTTTTTTCCTTTTCAAGGGCGGCTTCTTGGGTTTCCAAGCGGAATTTTTCAAGTTCAGACTCTTCATTTTCAACGCTTTCATCGAGTTTACGCAAAAATTCTTTTACTTTTAATGTTTCTTCACGCGAAATGCCGTTTTCTTTTAGTTCACGGACAAGATTTTCAAGCGTTTTACGGCTTTCACCAAGCAAACCCCGCAAATTGCCTACGGCTCCCGCCTTAATCTCAGTTTCCTTCTGACGTAACCTTAGCTCCCGCAAATCCGCTTTCCGGATTTGTTCCCTTAATTCGTCTTCGCGCTCCTTGAACCTCTGCGCTGTTTTATCCGCCTCTAAATGTTTTTCTTTTAAACCTGCGATAAGGGCTGAAACATCGGCGCGTCCTGACTCAAGATATTTTCTCGCCGCCTCTACAAGTTCGTTTTCCAAGCCGTAGTGCAGTGCGATGTCCAGAGCGCGGCTTTCGCCCGGTACGCCCATCACTATACGGTAGCTTGGGGAGAGCGTGGCGCTGTCAAAATCGACGGATGCGTTTTCCACGCCGCTATGCGTCCAGCCGTAATTTTTTAAAACACTGTGGTGTGTGGTAACTATGCTGCGGCATTTTTTTTCGATAAAGTGATCGAGTATCGCCATTGCAAGGGCGCTGCCTTCGGATGGATCTGTACCGGAACATAGCTCATCAAGCAAGACAAGGGATCGAGCCGTTGACGATTTGATGATAAACGCGATACTGCTTATATGCGCGGAAAATGTTGAAAGCGATTGGCTCAAACTTTGATCGTCGCCTATGTCGGCAAAAATATTGTCGAAAACCGGTAAGATGGTTCCTTCTGCGGCTGGGATTGCAAGCCCCGCCTGATTCATAGTGGCAAGTAACCCGGCTGTTTTTAACGCAGCGGTTTTGCCGCCTGTGTTTGGTCCTGTAATGATCACAGTCCGTAATGCTCCCATATCAAGATCGATAGGAACCGCGCTTTCGCCTAACAGCGGATGGCGCGCCCTCCGCAAAAAAAAGCTGCTGCCTGTCTTTGCAAAAATGCCTTTTGTGTTATGCGCATAACGGGCGCGGGCGCGCAGACATTCTATTTCTATGATCTTGTTATGAAAGTCTGCAAGCGTCCCGTAAAACGGCATAATTTTTTCGGTAAGTTCGCGCATAATGCGGCGCACTTCCGCGTCAAGCGCACGCTGTTCAATAAGCAGATCATTATTTTTTTCGACGATGTCTTCCGGCTCAATAAAAATTGTCTGCCCGCCCTGCGAAACATCGTGGACAATACCCTTTATGCGTCCCCGGAAATTAGCCTTTACCGCGAGTACCAGTCTGCCGTCACGCTGGGAAGGAACATCGGATTGCAGCATACGGCGTGTTTCATCTCTTGTTGTATAAGATGACGCAGCCGCCTGCAATTCCCTGTTCAACGCCGTTATGCGTTGTTTTATTGCGCGTAATTCCGGCAGGTCGCGCAGCTTTCCGTCTTTATCGATTATGTTAAAAACAAGGGCAGACACGGCTTTAACATCGGGAATATCCAAAAATAAAACGCCGTCGGTATTTGCCCAGCGGATCAACGCGCCGCCCCGCTCCGCAAAAATGCCTATTCCAAACGCTTCTTCGATTGTAAGTGACAACCCTGCAACTTTTAATTTTGGCAGCACTTCGCCAATGGACGGCAGAAATGATTCCGGTTCACTTATGCCCGAATCAAACAGGGCTGTAAGTTTTGCTGCAATGCTTTTTAAATCATCAATTTTTTGCGGGTCTGTAAGAGGGTTTTCGCCGGATAAAATTTCCCGCGCTTCCTCACTCTTTGCCTCCGATGCAAGCCGCATTCGTATTATATCAAATTCAAGAAGTTTAAGTGTTTTTTCCGTTCCGGCAGCTTGCATTGATCCACTACAAATTATATTTTATATATAGATGTTAGTCAAAGATTTTCTACGCCGCCCCAGTTACTTTAGGCGATCCGCTATCGGCGTTGTTGTCGCGGCTGCGCATATTGCTTTGATTTTGCTGCTTGCGGTAAACGATTCTGGTGTTGCCGCAGTGCCGGAAAATGAAAATGTTTTTAAGCTAACCGATATAAGGGAATACACGCCTCCTCCTGAGCCTGAAAAACTGCCCCCGCCACCCCCCATACAGCCTGTTGTCGAAAAGCCGCTTGTCGTACCTGAGGCTCCGGCGGAGAACTTTATTGAAAGCGATGAGCCGCTTGAGGAAGTTTCCTCTGTGGAAACAAACACATCCTCCGAAGCCGACTCAAACAGCAGAACCGCAGACGCCGAATATCTGCCTCAAAATAAAATTTCACAAAAACCTGAGTTTGACAGAAATGATCTTATAGTTGATTATCCGCCTATAGCCCAGCGTTCCGGCATTGAGGGCATTGTATATCTTGAGTTGTTCATAGACAAAGAAGGCTATGTAAGAAAGGTGATTGTTCTAAAGGAAACACCGCCGGGTAAAGGCTTTGGCGAGGCCGCCGTCCGCGCATTCCAGTCCAAGAAATGTAAACCTGCCAAAGCTAACGGAGAGGCTGTGGCAGTCCGCTACCGCTATCCCGTACGCTTTATATTGAGCAATTAATAGTGCCCTTATTTTAGCCTTATTCTTCCAGCAGAATTTCACGTCCTGTATTCAAGATTTCTTTTACAAATGGGTTATCGTTTTCAATCTCAGAAGTTGGAAATGCATTAGGTTCAATAAGCAAATCTTTGTCATACTTTGTTTTTATATAAAACAGTTCCGACAATACATCCCATGTTCGTCTTGATGCAAAATTTTCGGAGAAAAAACATATATCTACATCACTATCATCGTTATATGTACCTTTTGCATAAGATCCATATATATACACTTTGTCTATCGGTATTTTTGCTTTTACTTCGTTGATGTATTGTCGGACGATTCTGTTAACGGTTTCAATGTCAGTAACCATGCGAACACCTCCTTTGCGCTATTGAGCGTATTTTCAGCATCCTGCCTGTCTACCACAGAACTTAATTTTGTCTTGAATTCAGGATAGCGGGTGTTGAGATAAAAAGAGCTTAACCGTGAAAAAAGCTGTATGGTCGATTCTTCAACGGGTACGGTTAAATTATCCTTGAATTTTGAAAATATAGAATTTATATCATGAATTTGCGGCACTTTATCACCAATATAGAGAGTATATAAGCCTTTAACCAACTTTTCCAATGACTGCTGACACATGAAGATTACATACAACCAACGACCGCTTGTATACATAGCCTCTGCTGTTATTATGTCATACTGAGCGATGTCTAACCAATAATCAAATTTTTCTTCTTTTGTCATGTACTTTACTTTATCACAGTTTCAATCGAATTACAATTAACCGAATTGTAAAGCTCCATATCATCATATTTGGAAAGCACTAATCCGCTATCATTAAAAAATATTGTAGAGCAATATTTGTACTTGCCGGAGTGTTGCAAAACTTTCGGTATAAAAGAATTTTTTATAGCCCGATGTAATGATCTCCATATTTAGTTACCGCCTTTAATAATTATACGGTATTGTTGTTAAACTTGCTATTTATATAATTGACACCCACCACTCATAAATGCTAATCTTTAAGTGTAGCTTTAAGGCTAACATATTTCAAGAATTTGGGATATTATCATATCTTTAATTTGTGAATAAACAACATGATTTACGAGCAATTCTTTCACAAAACATAAAAACGGCGCGGGAATCCCTGCATATTACAAAATCCGCGCTGGCTGATTTTACAGGGCTTTCAATATCATCTATCGTTGATATTGAGCGGCGCAGGACTTGGGTAAGCGATAAAACGCTTACGAATATCGCAAAAGCGCTGAATATGGAGGCGTACGAGCTTCTAATTCCTCAGGATAACCCTAAAATTGGCGGGGAGGAGCGGGAAACTATGATTTTGCATGGCATAACGGACTTGATTAGTCAAAAAAAGGCTGAATTTCAAAAGACTACGAATGCGGCAATGAACGATCTGGCGCAGGAGATAATTAAGCTATACTCAGAGGGCTAGGAGCTGGCATTAGAAGGGGGTGCGGCGCAACCGTGTGCGCCGCAGGGGGAAGGCTTTCCCCCTATTTCTGAGCGGTACTGTACTTGTCGGCGGCTAGGTCTAGCTCCTGTTCAAGCTCTATGCTGATCTCTTTTTTATCGGCTATTGTTGCAAGAATCGCGGGGTAATTTACACGTATGTAGTCAAGGAAACCTCGCGCGAAGGCGCTTACCTCGGAGCTTTCAGCTTTTACAAGGATGCCGTGAACGGCTATGTATAACAGGGCGGCTTGCTCCTCCATTGAGTATGAGACGAACTGCGGCTGTTTGAGCAGTTCCATAAGGCGTTCACCTTGAGCCAGTTTGTCCTGAGTTGATTTGTCGAGGTCGCTGCCGAACTGGGAAAATGCAGCCATCTCGCGGTACTGCGCCAGGTCAAGGCGTAGGCGTCCCGAAACTTTGCGGACGGCTTTTGCCTGCGCCGCGCCGCCTACACGGCTTACGGAGAGTCCCACGTCAATGGCGGGACGGAAGCCGGAATTAAACAACTGGGAGTCCAGAAAAATCTGCCCGTCTGTTATAGAAATTACGTTTGTAGGTATATAAGAGGAAATGTCGCCTGCCTGAGTTTCGATTATCGGCAGTGCCGTGATTGAGCCGCCGCCCAGTTCCGGCGACAGTTTTGCCGCTCTTTCCAGCAGTCTTGAGTGCAGGTAGAAAACATCGCCGGGGAAGGCTTCGCGTCCGGGCGGACGGCGGAGCAGCAGGGAAATCGTTCTGTAGGCTACGGCGTGTTTTGAAAGGTCGTCGTAAACTATAAGAACATCTTTACCCTTGTGCATAAAATATTCCGCCATGGCTACAGCCGAATACGGGGCTAGGTACTGCAAGGCGGCGCTGTCCGAGGCGGAAGCAAGTACGGTAAATGTGTAGTCCAGTGCGCCGTGCTTTTCGAGGTTTTGCATGATTGCCGCGACCGACGAGGATTTCTGCCCGATTGCACAGTAAACGCAGTAAACGTCTTTTCCTTTTTGGTTGATGATGGCATCAATGGCTATAGCGGTTTTGCCGGTCTGCCTGTCGCCTATGATAAGCTCGCGCTGTCCGCGTCCTATGGGGATCATTGAATCGATGGATAGTATGCCGGTTTGCAGAGGTACATTGACGGAAGACCTGTTTATGACATTGGGGGCGGGGGCTTCCATCGGGTAGAATTCTGTTGATTCAATCGCGCCCTTGCCGTCTATAGCAGCGCCGAGCGGATTTACAACTCGTCCTATCAGGTTTTCGCCTACGGGTACAGAAACTACGCGCCCCGTACCGTGAACCTCCTCGCCGTCTTTTACAAGCGATTCGCCTGAAAGAAGTATGCAGCCTACGCCGTCCTCTACCAAGTTGAGCGCCATGCCAATCGCTCCGCAGGAAAAGTCAACAAGCTCACCGTAGATAACTTTGTCCAAGCCGTGAACCGTAGCCACTCCGTCGCCAACCTGTCCGACAAAGCCTATGTTATCGGTTACAGCTTTCCCTTCCCATGCGCTTATTTCTTCTTGTAAGACCTTTGTTAAGTCCCCAAAGTTAACCATAAAAACCTCTTTCTTTGTTTGTTTTCGATTTTATCATACGGCGCGAAAAATGAAAAGGAGAGAACTATCTAATACAGTAATTCAAAATCATGATCTTTATGTAAGGGACTTTACCCCTTCGTAAAGGCGTTTTTGCTCTTCCTTATCTGCGCAATAGGAAACCAAAATCAGCTTCATCCCCGGTTGTACTAGTTCTGAAAGGGTTTGCAGGACCTCTTCACCGCCGCCCACCATACGGGCATTAAGTATTAAGCCGGTATTCGCGAACGCGTCCCGTAACGGTCCCGGGGGATTAGGCGAAGGGTCAGTCCGGGGGGTAAAGGCTGCATCCGCCATGCGAATCCCCGGGAAGCTCCTTACGACGGCAGCCCGCTTTGACCAGTTCCCGCATGAATGAAACGCAAAGCCTCCAAAGGGTTCCCCAAGCCGGTTCATGGAAGCACTGCATACATCCTTATGGTTCTCCGGGGAAAGCATGATGGAATTATCATCGCTCAATCCCGGCCCGGTATTAAAAGAACGGGAGGAAGCAAATCCATGCCCGGGGAAGACCAGGCTGTCCCCAATCATCGCCGCCTGCTTTTGGTAGAAATTCACCGACAGGGCGGCGATTATTTCCAGCAGTTCCGAGACCGCTTCGGGATCCTCCAGAACAGCCATATAAAATTCCGAGGAAACCACCAGGGCGGCGGCAACGTCCAGGGGAGACTGGACATCAGAAAAAGACATGGGCAGCCTGCCCCGGGTGTGCTCAAGGAAAAAATCTATCATGTTCAGGATGTGCTTCCCCGCCGGGGTATCGGCGATTTCCTTAGGCTCACAAGCCAGAGCCGCTTCCACGTTCTTGAAGATGGGTACCGTGGCGGGCGCGGTATCCCCATGCCAGATATACTCCGCACCAAAGGCGCCGGGAACGGCGCCGATACCGTACCATGGTTCCAGAAAGTTGGGAACGTCCATGACAAAATCCATGCTTTTTTGCAGCGCCCCCAGTTGTAAGGAAAGGGATACCGCCATGTCCCGGCACGCCCCCGCAAAAACCTGGGGAACCCGGAAACGCCGGTGTACCAGACAGCCATCAGGAGCGGACTGGAAGGCGGTGCAGCGTTTTTCCAGAGCGGCGCAGTATTCCGCATAACGGTCTACATCAAAGGAATCAATGGGAATGGCTTCAACAAATGTTCCTTGGGAATCCGCAATACTGGTATCAAACTTACTCGCTTCCATAAATAGTTCTCCTTTTTCTAATTCTGCAGATAACCTTCGACATTGGACCGGATAACAATGCCGATGTTTGTTTTGGTGATCTCCGGAACCTTTTCTTCCCCCGTAACAAGGAAGTACAAATTCCACAGGCCCTTGTAGCCTTGAGTCCGGGGATCCTGATAGATGGCAGCGTTCAGGGTGCCGTCTTCAAAATACGGAAGCAATTCGGCGTGAACATCGCTGCCGATCACTTTGAGTTTTTTTGAAAAACCCAGCCGGTGAATTACGCTGCACATGGTAAAGGTGTTGCGGGCATTGTTACAGTATATGCCGCGAATATCGTCGAATTTTTCCAAATACGTTTGTATTTGTTTTTCCAAACGGGGGACATTTTCAAATTCATAACATTCGAAAATATCAAAGTCCGGCCGAAGTTCCTCCATGATAGAGAAAAACCCCCGGGTGGCCTCGTGGTGGTTATACAAATTCCGGTTGCCTCCCAGAAGCAGAATATTTCCCGATTCTGTTTCGCCCAGGAACGCGCACAGGAGTTCTGCTGCCACCTGTCCTGCCATGGTGTTATCGCTTGATACGTTTGCCTGCCGGCTGCCGCTGATAGTATCACTGTTCAGGGTAACCACCGCAATACCCTTTTCGGTAAAACGGCGAATAATATCGTTGAGTTTTTGCTCGTGGGTCGGCGTAATAAGCAGCCCGTTCAACGAGTCGGCATCTTCCTGCAACAGGCGTTCCAGTACCACCGTCTGTTCCGCCATGGACAGGGGTGAAAAATGGATACTGGTTTCAACATGAAACGCCTCAAGCTCCGTAAGGGCATTCCGTATACCGGTTAAAATGTCGGTGTAAAAAAAACGGCTCAACTCCGAGGGTTCAACAAGCACACAGGCAAGCCGGATTGGACGGCGTTTAAGCGCCGCGGCGGCACGGTTTGGCCGGAATCCCTTTCTGTCCATGTAGTCCAGAACGGCGCGGCGTGTTTTTTCGTTGATCCCCTTTTTCCCGTGGATCGCCTTGTGTACCGTGGTTGTCGAGACGTTGAGCGCATTGGCGATGTCTTTTATGGTAACAGTATCTTTGTCCAATTATTACAATTCCCGGCAAGTCATAAGAAAGGACCGTATTTTTTCGTCAGAAACGGTATTATCAATTCCCACACAGGAAACTGAAAATAATTCGGCCGGTTTACCGTCATGGTACATTTGTTCAATTTCCCGGCGCATATCCTCCACAGGTACATCCCGCAGACGTACCGGACTGTACCGTGCGTTAAGGGCAATGTACGGAATTGCCTTCCGTACCGCCGCGAAATCGGAAAAAGCCCCCGCCTCTATAAACGCAAGGTTAGCAGCCTTAGCGTACCCGTTGATGACGTGTTCGCAGGTCTTCCCGCAGTGGTGAATGGCGAAGGGTTTAAATTCACGGCCCAATGCGTCGTCATACTTGAGCAGAAACTTCTCGTACATATCCTGTGATACCATCTCTACGGAGCAGTTTGATGTTATGTAGGCATCCGGAACCATCTGCGTAACGATACTGGTTACCCCTGCGGAAATGTACGGCGACAGCGCCTTGAACCGCCTGCCGATGTCAATGGAAAGCTGTGTGATGACATCCAGTACGTGGTCAATAATTTCCGGGTTCTCGTAGTACTGGATAAACAAGTCCTGACCCAAAAGATCCATGGCAATATTCTGAATGCCCATCAGGTTGATGGCGGGAATAACATACCCAAATGCGTCCTGTAAATAATCAATCTGCCGTTGTACGTTCTGCCAGACAGGGTCCTTGTCCAGATCGGGGACTGAAAGCCCTGCGGCATCTTCTAAGGACAGATTCTTGCAATGAACCGCCGGGGCGGCATCGTCGGTAAAGGAAATCTCGCAACCGAAAATTTGGGAGTGGAGGAACCCCATTGCCAGAAGGTCGCTGCCCAGGATAGGCCGGTTTCCTTGCGGCATTTCTCCCAGTCCAAAGCGTTCAAACAATGTTCGGCGCATGATACTATCCGCACGCATACGGTATTCTGGATCGTCAAAAAATTCTTTGTTAAAACATATCCCAGTGCGGTCATACCACCAGGAAGGATGAAACGTTACATCACATAACATATTGTTGCACCTCGAAATTCCTCACTTGATCGGCATAAGCATATCCGGGAGGAACATCACCATCTGTGGTATAAACGTGATGATCATAAGGACAATCAGCATCACCGCGTAAAAGGGCAGCATTGTTTTTGCCAGCACTTCAATCTTAATGCCCGAAATAGCGCTTCCGATAAACAGGGTGCTGCCCACGGGCGGCGTAAGGAGTCCGATACCGAGGTTGAGCATCATGACGATGCCGAAATGAACGGGATCAAAGCCGATGCTTACGGCGATGGGAAGCAGAATCGGTGTAGCAATAAGAATAATGGCGGACATATCCAGCAGGGTTCCCAGGAACAGCATGATGACCTGCAGGATCAGGGTAATGACGACGGGGTTTTTGCTGACCCCTAAAATGCCGCTGGCTATCATGGCGGGTACTTTTAAATACGCCAGAACCCAGGCAAATGCGCCGGAGGTACCGATAAGGATCATCACAATTCCCAGAGTGTGGAGTGAGCGTCCGAGGATGTGCCATAGTTCTTTAAAGGGGATTTCCTTGTAAATAAAAAAGGTAACAAAGATCGCCCAGACCACGGCGATGGCTGCGGACTCCGTGGCGGTAAATACCCCAGTGGTGACCCCGCCCAGGATAATGATGATGGTGCCCAGCCCCCATAATGCATCGACGAAAGTTTTCCACAGGACTTTGAACGAAAACTTGTCTCCCACGGGGTAGTTCTTTTTGACCGCCACATAATAACTGTAGATCATCATGGAGACCCCCAGAAGTATGCCGGGGATAAAGCCGCCCAAAAAGAGCCGCCCCACAGAAATGCTGCCCGCCACCAGGGAGTAGGTAACCATATTATGGCTCGGCGGGATGAGTATACCCTGCACCGATGTCGCCATGGTAAGGTTGGTGGAAAATTCCTTTTCGTAGCCCTGCTCGACCATCATGGGAATTACCACGGAACCCAGCGCCGCGGTATCCGCCGCAGAGGAACCGGATATCCCGCCGAAGAACATAGAGTCCACGCAGTTGACCATGGCCAGACCGCCTCGCATCCAGCCCACCAGGGCGTTGGCGAAGGCAACCAGCCGTTTGGCAATTCCCCCGGCGCTCATTATTTCCCCCGCCAGGATAAAGAATGGAACCGCCATAAGAATAAAGGTGTTGATGTTTTTAACTATCATCTGAGCGACCATCATAAGCGGGAGATCCAGATAGATAATGGTTACCACGGTTGAAAACCCTATAGCGAAAACAATGGGGGTGCGGAGAATGATCAGCGCCAGAAAGACGCCGATGATTAAGACCGTTGCTATTACTTCTTTTTCCACAATACTATCCCCTTTTCAATACACGCGAGAAAAATCGCCAGCCCCGATACGGGAATCGCCGAAAAAAGCCATGACGATTTAATGCTCATACCGGCGAGGACGTTGAGCTTCGAAAGCACCGCCATATCAAAACCGGCGCTAATCATAAACAGCGAAAACAGGATCATTACAATCAGGCCAATGATGTCAAAAGCCTTGATTACCAGCGGAGGTAAAAACAATTCCGTCAGGGTAATACGGAGGTGCCGGTCTTCCAGAATGCCCATGGAAGCGCTCATGAGACTGAACCAGACCATAAAAAGCAATGCTGCGGTTTCTCCCCATCCGGGGGTCCAGTTAAGAATGCGGCGTCCAAACACAACAAAAACTACAATAAGAACCTGCATCGCAATGCAGATTTTACAGAAGGACATTACTATGATATGATATATTTCAAAAAATTTTTTCACCATCACCTCCGGAAGCGAAAAACCA
Source organism: Spirochaetia bacterium (assembly GCA_025997755.1). Next base: position 27,021 of record BNVA01000002.1, read on the forward strand.
AACGGGCGGCGGAATCGCTCCGACGCCCGGGAGGGATACTATTTTATAGCTTGGATTCTTGCAATGAGATCAAGGTAATCCTTCCCATATTTTTCGTATACCGGGGCGGAAGCCCTTTGGAATTCAGCAACGTTGGGGTACGTAACCCTGACGCCGTTATCGGTACAGATCTTGAGGGCGGCGGTTTCGTTCTTTTCGGAATTAACCTTGTTCCACGCCTCTGCGGCCTTTATGGCCTTGAGAATAATATCCTTGTCTTCCTGATCGAGTTTGTTCCATGTAATTTCGCTCACCAGAATCGGACTGGGGGTGAAGGTATAACCAGCATAGGCAAGGTATTTTCCGACTTCATAGAAACTGTTGCTCTGATACCCTACGACGGGATTCTCAGCGCCGTCTATAACGCCGGTCTGCAGGGAGCTGTACAGTTCCGCATAGGAAATGGGGGTAGGGCTGGCGCCGTAGGCCCGCACGATGTCCATGGAGAGTTCGGTCTGGGGAACCCGGATCTTAAGTCCCCGTAGGTCTGCTATGGAGTTGATTGCTTTATTGCGGAGAAAGAAATGCCGTGCGCCTTCTTCAAACCAGCCGATGGCCACCATGCGGCTGCCGCTTTGCTGAACATCCCGCAGGAGTTCTTCGCCCACGGGGCTGTTAATAACTGACCAGATGTGTGCCCTGTCGCGGAATATGAAGGGCAGGGCAAGGAGTCCTAATTTCTTAGCATTGAAATCAACCATGGAAATGGCGTTGCCTCGGAAAAAGTCCAGCGCTCCCATCTGCAGGGACTGCATACAAGTTTTCTCATCGCCGAGCTGCATTGCCGGATATATGTCGATTTTAATCCGCCCGTTGGACAGGGTTTCCACTTCCTTCTTGAACACCTCCGCCGAATAGGTCATGAGGTGCTGGGCGGGGTTGAGCTCCGCCCATTTGAGGGTATACGAAGGTTTTGTCCCCGCGCCTCCGCCGCTTGAGCCCGGCTGGCCGCCGGCAAATACCGTTCCCGCTGCAATCATGGCGATAAGCAGCGCACCCGTAAATACCTTTGTAAATTTCATCTTTTCCTCCTGATTTGGTAAGGATAACGTTTATCCTATTTGATTCAGGATAAAGCCGTTTTTTCACGCCGTCAAGAAAAATATATAAAAAAGCAGCGAAAAAATGGCTTTTTTGACGCTTTTCCCGTTATATGGTGTATCTAGTTAAAAGATAAACGTTTTCTTTTTTTGACTTTCCGATACTACCGTGTTGTCTAAAATAGTGTGAAATTGAAATGCAATCAAACTGGGAAGGGAGCCTGTAAAGAATTTTGTGTAAATAGCCAACGAATGTTTTGGTAGTAGACGCCCGTCAACTCTTGCTTTTTACCATATATATTTTAATCCATCTTCTTTATAATATTTCAATTTATCATCTTGACCCAATAAGATATATTTGTTTTTTATACATTGATATATTAACATTCTATCAAATGGATCCTTATGTTTTCCTCTAAACGGGAGTTCAAAACTATTTAAAGATTCTATTGGATCTAATGGAATCAATTGAAATCCCATTTTTTTGCAATATTCTGGAATTTGCTTTATACAAATATTTTCGATTATTAATTTTCCAATACTATATTTTAATGCTATTTCCCACAATGAAATTGCACTTACAAAAATAGTATTATTCATGTTTTTTAGTTCAATTAATGCTTTCTTGGATAATTCACTACTTTTCCCAATAGACCACAATAAAGTATGAGTATCAACTAATAAGTTCATTTTATACCCAACAATTCTTCCGTAGTAATTTCAAAATCGTCCTTAAATTCTATTTTCATTTTACCGTCTAAAATACCGATTTTTCTTTTGATAATTTTTTCCTCAATATATGGTACTATCATAGCAACCGGTTTTTTTGTCCTACCATATAATATACCGATTTTATGTCCTTGTTTTACTTCTTCAAGTATTTTTGAGAATTGTGTTTTAACTTCCCCAACTGCCATTTCTTTCATAATTATGTATATAGTCAATTTGACAACTTGTCAATATATCGCGGCGGGCTGTGAATAGTAACGGCTATATGGTTTTGTTTAGAAGCGCTCGCCGTAGTAGACGCCCGCCCACTCCCAGCGTCCGTGTATCTCGGGGTCGGCGGGGAAATATATTTTTCTAAAATAGAAATACCATATCGGTGTAAACTGCGACCAGCCCCATGTTTTTAAATATGCTTCGTTGGCATTGGAATCTGCGCTTATATCATCGGCATAACGGATATTTTCTGAGTGACGGAATGATGAAAGATTAAACTCCGCCATTCCGGAATCGTCGCTTCCTACCTGCGCCCACGAGCGGGCAAAAAAGTTTACACGCGCGCGGTATTGCCAAAGCCGCCATGAATTTGCATCGTCTAACCTGCCCTTAATCGCAGACACAAGTGTGCCAAGACTTTCAAATGTCCAGTTTTTTGATGAATTATTAAAATCGACTATTTGTTTGGCATAACCGTAGGCGTCGGGAAAGCCCGGGATAATCGTGCCGTAGTATGGCAGAAATTGTGTATACGCCTGAATCGCCTTGTTCCACTCCCCAATCTGTTCGTAGGTTTGTCCAAGCATAAACCAGCTTACGCCAAGATCGATCTGGTCATTGAAGTTTGATATTAACTTTTCGTAATACCATATTTTTTGCTGCGGATTATTTTCAAAATTGATAAGCTGCTGCAGGCAGACAAGATGAATCGACTGTCCCTTAACAATAAGATCGGGATAATTTTTTAAAATCAAATTGTAGTAAAGCGCGGCGACAGAGTACGATTCCTGTTGAGTATAACCAAAGGCAATCATAAAAAGATAATATGTGTTATACGGATCTTCAGGATATTGACCCACGCGCATATTTAAAAAATTGATTAGCCGCCCGTATTCTTTGCGCCGCTTGTATTCATTGGCAATTTCACGTACCAAAGTAAAACGCTCATCGTCGTTAGTTTGATCTTTCGACAACTGCGAAAAAAGTTCCTGTAAAATTTCAACTTCCCGCTTGTCGCCGTTTATATAATACGGATCGGGAAGGTTGACCTCACTAATGTCACTGCCGCACATAACGCAGAGCATCAACAATATCAAAAGAAAAGGAGAGAAGTAACTAATAATTTTACGCATTGAACACAAAACCTTAATCCCGTATAATCTTGTCTATGAAAAATAAATTGCTCTCAAGGACAATCCTTATCGCAGGACTCCTTCTTATACTGTTGGGAAGCCCTTTTTTGCTCGGCAGCATAGCCGAAACTCTGCCCATGCTGCTTTTAGGGTCTTTCCTACTTATAATTATCGGCGGATTTTTCGTAGTTTTTTGTATAAAATTTAAATTCCGCCCCGTTTTTCTTTTTTTTGCCGTGTTTTTTATATTGCTGGGGTTTTATTTTTTCTTTCAGGTTTCTGGAATTGCCGTTTCGCCGATTTCCCAGACATGGCCGCTAATCTCCGTTTTAGCGGGCGTATCAATTATTCCGGCCGGCTGGTTTCATTCCGGCAGATTCCGCCAAGTCTACGTGATTCCCGCTTTGTCGTTTATGGCGCTGGGCTGTGTTCTTTTGATTTTTTCCTACGACCTTTCGCCGCTTTCTTTCAAAGAATTTATCGTGTTTTGGTGGCCTGTGATTTTTTTAATATGCGGCATAATTCTGGTTTTAATCGCCCTAACAGGCAAAAAGAAGGATGAAAGTTAAGGAGGGTGTTATTTTAGCTGCACGCCACGACAACATCCAATCTTTTGCGCCGCTTGTATGTGAGTGCGTCTAGCCCGAACAGGAGCTAGATGTAAACCGTGCGTTAGACGACGTTTTTGCACCCATTACCCAACTATATTATGCCACGAATGGCAGAATATAGTTTTCTCAACTTGCTTTTGGAATATCTATTGCCAGTCCTAACATCGCTGTTATTCTTATAAATGTCAACAAATTGCAATTTATCCCATTTTCTATTTTTGACAATTGTTGCTGGGTTACATGACACTGGTACGCCAATTCCTTTTGACTCAAACCGAGTGCCTTTCGTTTCTCACTTATTTTCAGACCCAATTCAAGGAGATACTTTTCTTCTTCATACATTTTCCTGAATTCAGGATCCTCCATTTCTTTTCTCAAATGTTTATTAAAACTTTCCATCTTCTCCCTCCTCGAAATCTTTTCTGGTAAATCTTTTCAAAAAATCATTCCGGTAATCTATTGCCAGCCTGATTTCCGATTCCGGTACTGCTGCCGTATATTTTTCAAATTGGGACCATTATCCTGCAACAGTTCTATAAAACTGAGAATTTTTGCCTTCTCCCGTTTACCGAGCGTATTTATATATTCTTTAACCGGATGCGTTTCGTCTGGTTTTGGATAGTAATATACTTCCCAAATTCTTTTCATAATTTAGTTATACATCATTTATGACGTATTGTCAACACTTTTCCAACAAATTTTTTGGTAAAATAGCATTGAGAAAACAAGTGATTGTTTCTATGTAAATTGTTGTATTATTTCAATTTAGCGAAAACGCGTGGGAGGGCAAAAATATGAGTAAAGTTACTTCGCTTCTTTATTTTTTAGGTATAATGGCACATAATGTAAAAGTTTCATAGACCAAGCCGTGTCCTAACGCCAACCGTGCGTTAGACGACGTTTTTTGTCTTTTACATACCAGCCCTACATTCGTTTAACAATTCAACTATTTCTTGGGTTGTAATATTCAATTTTATACGAGGAATATCTTCAAAAGGAGATTTTCCTACATTATTATTTTCTTTTATCGGTAGTAATTTATAACGATTTCCATCATTAATATTTATTACCCCGTGTTCGCCAATATAAGCGGTAATATTTAAAGAAATGTTTATTTTCTGCCGATATTGTACACAATACAGGCAAATTTAACATAGTGCCCAATGCGGGAAATTACCTTTGTTTAAACCCAGTTTTATGGTATACTTTGAGTTATAACGTGCAGAAAGGAGTATTTTATGCGCTTAAAAAAATGCGGTTTTATTACGGCACTGATATTCCTTGCAGGGCTTGCTGTCTTTGCGCAAGAAATGCAGGCTGAATCAGATAATCAAAATGATAATCAAAATGAACCGGTCAAAGAGGTTTCCGCATTTCGCGCGGCGCTTAATAAGATGATGGTACCGGTAGATTATCACTGGTACATTGGCGTATACGGCGGGTATGCCAACAATCATCTGTACACGTCAACAGGCTACTTTACCTTTGTCGAGTATCAAAACGGACACGGTTGGACAATCGGCCTGCCGGTAAGGTATCAATTCTTTTCGTGGCTGGGCGTCGGCGTGGAGCCTATGTTCATTACAAAGAATTACCGCAGGCAGCGTACCGAGCAGTACAGCGCTGTTTACGAGGAATTGACAAACAGCTTTTTGGACTTTCCGGTTTACGTGAATTTGTCGGCGGGTTTTGACCATCTGCGGGTCTACACAAATTTAGGAGTCTTTATGGGCGTGTGGCTCGACAGTCACGTAAAGGGCGCCGGAATTGAGGCATCGTTTAATACTTTTGATTCTAACGAAACCCAACACTATGCTTCTTATGACAAAAAGCGGGAGTTTGACGATAGACGCGACAGTCTTTTTGACGGCGGGCTTTTTGCAGGCGTCGGCATTCAGTATGCGCTTACCCCATGTACATTTTTTGTAGAGGGACGCTTCTATTACAGTTTGTCGGACTTACAAAAACAATATATGAAAAACATGATACCGCGCATGAACGACACATGGACAGTCCAAGCCGGCGTTATGTTCAACGCAGGCATTTTCAACATTTTCAAAAAGAAATAAGGAGCTTATATGACAAATACAACAAATACAAATCAGGAGAATTTCTTACGCAGAGCCGCAGGGATCGCAGAGCCAAAATCCTTACGCTCTATTATCTTCACTTTAATCTTAACACTCTTTACTTTAATTGGCTGCCGTCCCTCGGTAGAGATTACAAATCCTATAAACTATTATCCCGGTATGAATAGTCGCATTGATTGGCCGGTTGTTTTTAAAAGCTATTGGAATGCGATGAACAACAACTATCTATTCTGGGATATAGACCCAACAGACTGGGACGCCGTATACGATACTTATGATCCGAAATTTGCCTCTATGGGAATTTCAAGTTATACCGATTCCGACATCTATGATAAATGTGCTAATGCCTACACTTATTTTAAAGAGATGACGGCAAATCTTGTTGACGGACATTATGGTTTATCTTTTGTTGGTGGTCTTTTGAAAGAAACAGATATTATAGAGAAGCATCCTAAAATTCTTGTCGATTATTACAAAGAGGTTTTTGGTGAAGAGTATACCGAACAGCAGATTTTGGACAAATTGGATAGGAAGCCTTCTGATTTTCCTTATCAAATTAACGGACTTAAACCCCTTCCAGGAAAAACCGCTAGATCGAAAGCTAACGAAGACAAACGTAATAGGTTATTTCAAGAGTTTGCCAATTCCGGCAATGTTTGGGCGGGGACGGTAACTGTGGGCAGCACTGACTTTATTTACAATGCGGATACTATGTTATCAAAGTATTTTCCTACCGACAAAGCTTCTGCGGCTAACACTGACAATTTAGGAAACGTTACAGTAAAATTCGTTACAGGAAAAAGATCTATCACCGGCGGCGGACATATCTTATATTTTTATTTTAGCGCATTTGCGCTTCGCAGTGCGCTGCCTACCCCCACTGACCCCACTGACCCCAATTACCCTGCCGCTGTGCTACTTTCAAATGTCTTGGATAAGGAATTTAAGAATCCCGATTTAAAAGGCGTGGTGGTTGACATACGCGGAAACGGCGGCGGTGCATTGCCTGACCTCTCGCTTTTTTGGGGATGTTTTATAAACGCGCCGCATACCTTTGCTTATACAAAGCAAAAGGCGGGCGCCGGGCGGCTCGACTACACCGAAGATATGCCTTTTAGGATATTTCCTGCGCCCGAATCAGACCGCGTTGCAAACGATGTAAAAATAGCCCTGATTGTTGACCGCTATTCGATATCATGTGCCGAAATCTCTGCCATGATCGTTAAGACCATGCCCGGACGTGAACACCGGGTCTTCGGTGAAAGAACATTCGGCGGTACATCCCCCCTCGTAGATCACCAGATAGGGTATGTGGAGCGTGAGGGCGGTATTACCACCCCGTTTGCGCCGGCTTTCTGGAAGCAGATATACACACCTTATGCTGTGTTAAAATGCGCCGATGGTAATGTCTACGAAGGCAAAGGTGTACCGCCGGATGTAACAATCGAAAGTGATGAAGCATACTGGACAGATTTTGCCGCCGGAACCGACAAACGTCTTGACGAGGCTATTGGTTGGATTGAGGGAAATTAATATTAATTCATTAAGGAGGAAACATGAAAAACTATTTTTTGTGCATAATTTTTGGAGGAATCATGGCTGTTAGCGTATTCGCCGCAGATGAGGCGGTATTTTCGTACAAAGTCGGCAAGATTGAAGTCTTTATGCTCGTTGAAAACAGGGGACAGGGCAGACCTTCAATTTTGATCGGTGCAAGCGACGCGCAGCTCAAACAGTATCTGCCCGGCGGCACATACCAGTCCGAAACCAACACTTTTTTAGTCCGCACGCCGGACAAAACCATTGTCATTGATACCGGCTTCGGCGGCGCTATTTTTGAAAGCATGAAAAAACTGGGCGTAACGCCGGAACAGGTTGATGCGGTGTTTTTGACACACCTGCACGGCGACCATATAGGCGGCTTGGCGAAAAACGGCAAAGCGCTCTTTCCGAATGCCGCAATTTATCTGGCGCAGCAGGAAAAAGAATATTGGACGGTAACCGCTCCTAATCAGGGCGCTATTACTGCGCTTGCCCCTTACTCCGGCGTAACCAAGACATTTTTACCTTCAGCTTTGAATTCCACAAAAAAGACAGAATTATTTCCCGGGTTAAGCGCTATCGCCGCATTCGGTCATACGCCGGGTCATACCATGTATTTGCTTGAATCCGAAAATAAGAGCCTCCTCATCTGGGGCGACCTGATGCACGTTCAGGATATACAGTTTCCCCTGCCTTCTATTTCCGTCAGTTACGATACCGATGCTAAAGCCGCTGCCGCGGTGCGCGCTCAAGTGCTAGAATACGCTGCGAAAAACGGCATAGCAATAGGCGGTATGCACCTGTCCTATCCGGCTATAGGCACTGTTCAGGCAGCAGGCAACGGGTACCGGCTTACTTACTAATTGATGCAAAGCGCCGGATCAAAGACTATGCACATTCCGACATCTTTTTTGAATTCATAATGAGCATTTGCAGGCGGTTTTCTATGTTTGCAAAACTGGTGTCGGGATCATAATCCAGCGGTAAAATCTGTATGGACGGATATATTTCTTTTACACGTTTTATAACGCCCCTTCCGCACACATGATTCGGAAGGCACCCAAAGGGCTGTAATATTACAAAAGATTTTATACCCGCTTCCGCTTGGTGCATTATTTCTGTCGCTATTAAAAAAGACTCGCCTGAATTTATTGATCGGTGCATTATGGGATCGCTGTGTTTCGCCAAATCAGGCAGACGCGCCGATTTTTTGTACAGCGGATGTTTTACGGCGGTTTTTTCCATTAAGTTTAATGCAATGTCAAAAAACAAATTCCCGCCGAACGAAGAAACAATCTCTGTCAAAGTATGCTTTATTTTAAAGTCTTTTACTTCCGATATGGTGTGCATTAAATATTTTCTAAATACATCGTACATACGCGGAAATTGAACTTCCATATTATTGTGTTCAAGATAATCTTCGATATAAAAGTTGCAGTCGGGATGAAAGTTTGCTATATATTCTCCAATAACAAAGATCAGCGGCTTTGGGTTTGTCTTGTTGTAGCGCACTTTACACATTGCTTCAATACACTCATCAAACTTCCTGTAAGCAGCCCACATTCCTTTTTTTTCTAATGTTTCGCATAACGTATTGATACACTCATTATATACACGGTTTGTTTCCCCTTTTTCAATTTCGTAAGGGCGCACCTTTCTGCAGATGTCGTCCAAAATATCCGTCATAACAAGTGTCCATATTGAACGTATAAATGAAACGGGCTTTAATATAAACCCGGGATGAATATTCTTTTTATCCGTCTGATCTATAGTTATAATCGGAACATACGCATAACCCGCGTCGTCTAACGCTTTCCGCAAAAGGTAAGTATAATTGGTAAGCCTGCAGTCACAGTTAAACTTTGCCATGCCTATGGCTACATCCTGCGGATTGTATCTGCCGTTTTTTAAAAGGGAAACAGCCTCTCCTATAACTACCTGCGCCGGAAAGCATATATCATTGTGCAGATATTTTTTACCCGCCAGCACCGCCTGTTTGCCGCATAAAGGCAGGGCTTCCGACTTAGCGCCCTGTTTGATAAAAGCCGCCGCAAGTATCTTTGAAAATGTTACCGACGTGTTAGGAACTAAAATAATTTTATTTTTTTGATTTTCTTTATAGAATTTTACAGGGTATGGATCGTTTAGTTTGTTTGCTTTAAAAATTTCATTCTTTGACTTCTCCCTGCGTTGTCCTACGGTTTCAATAAAAGAGCGCACCCGTATACGCAAGGGACCGGAAATATCACTTTCATCAAGTTTGATAATAAGAGCCGACTTGCCCGATATTTCGTTCATTAAACGCTGAACTTCATCGGTGTACAGAGCATCGTGCCCGCAGCCGAAACTAAATACCTCAACATATTCCAAAGCAGGGTGTTCTGCGGCAATTATCGCACCTGCAAGAAGTCTTGCGTGATTATTGTTTGTTATATCGATCTTTGTCTTTGAAAGATCAACATTTTGCAGTCCCTTTAAACTGTCAAGCGTTAGAACGGGTATTCCTAAACTTGTAAAGTAACGTGAAAGGTTGTGATTAACAAGCTCATCAAACTGATAGTGCCTGCCGCTTATTACAACAGCAAACGCGCCGCGCTTTTCGGTTTCCGCAAGGACACGGGAACCTTCTTCTACAAGCTGAGCATTGAATTCATCTAACGCGGCATCGGCTTGTTTTATTGCTTTTGTTGTTGAAGCAGAGTCAATCCCAAAGGCATCTTTCGCATAACGGCGCAGTTGATTGTCTCTGTCTTGTTTGGTAAACCAATGGCAAATAGGCGTATCAAATGGTATGTTGTCTCTTTTTTCGGGATTGTCGGAATATTTTATAACAAGTCCGTAGCCTTTCAAAACAGGACAAGTATAGGTGCTTTCAGGCTCCGTGTTGTCGGAAGGCAGGCGGTTCAATATAGGCATAAATATTCGATCTACTTTACGCGCGGCAAGATCCAGGATATGACCGTGAACAAGTTTTGCGGGGAAACACACGGTATCGGAAGTTACAAACTGCAATCCTTTTTCAAACAGTTTTTGAGAACTCTTTTTTGAAACAACAACATTAAAACCCAAGGCTTTAAAAAATGTTGTCCAAAACGGCATATTACGCCAAAAATCCAAAACGCGCGGCAGCCCTATGGTTATATTTTGAGCCTTACAAACAGGCGTAAAAGGATAATCTTTAAATAAAATATTTTCTCTAAATTTTATCATGTCGGGTACGGAGTCCATTGACTCGTTTACAAGCCGCACTTTTTCAATTATATTTTTGTCGGAGCTTAAACCTACAATCTCGCCGCGCTCACAGCGGTTACCCGTAACCCATATAATGCCGTTGTTAAAAGTAACAAGAGTACGGTTACAGTTGTTGGTACAAAAATTACACCGGATATTTGTTTCCTGCGTATAATCAAAATTACGCATATTTTCCAAGCCGATAAAACGCGATTTACCCGGCTCGCCGTGCGGGGATGTATAGCCATTTTCCGTTATGTGCTTTTTTGTTAAAAGTGCAATGCCTATAGCGCCCATCTCGCCCGGGTAGGGCGAACGTACAACCGGTTTTTCTATATACTGTTCAAGGGCGCGTAAAACGGCATTATTTTTAAATGTACCGCCTTGTACAACGATAGAACCGCCAAGCTCGGAAAAATTTGAAACACGTACAACTTTTGTAAAAACATTTTCGATAATCGATCTGCAAAGCCCCGCCATAATATCATTTTGATTCTTGCCGTTTTTCTGTTCCGTAATGATCGTACTGTTCATAAAAACAGTACATCGGCTGCCAAGCTCGGCAGGATTTTTGGCGGCGAATGCCGCCTCGCATATATAGTCAACGCTGATATTCAGGGTGCGTGCAAAACTTTCCAGAAAAGAACCGCAGCCGGAGGAACACGCTTCGTTTAACGTGATATTTGTAACGATACCGTCGCGGACATTGATCGCCTTCATGTCCTGCCCGCCAATATCAAGAATAAAGCTTACATCGCCTGCGAATTTTTTTGAAGCCGCAACATGGGCAACGGTTTCTACTGTGTGATAATCCGCACCGAACGCCTTATCAAAAAGTAATTCGCCATAGCCTGTTGTGCCTAATGCAATTACTTTAAGTTTAACGCCTAGTCTGTCATATTTTTCTTTTAGATCGATTAACGCCTGTTTTATTACACGCAGCGGATCGCCTTGATTGTTTGAATAAAAACTGTCGATGATGTTTTCGTTTTCGTCTATCAAAACAAATTTAGATGTTGTTGAACCCGCATCTATACCGATAAAAACCGGAATCTCATCGCCGCGTTTTGCGTTATGCGCAATAGGCGGCGCAAGGCGGTGTTTTTCTTCAAACGCCCTGCGCTCATCATCATCTGTAAAAAAAGGTTTTTTTGTTTTACCGCTGTTGTTAAGATCGTTTCCGCAAAAAGAATCAAGGGCGGCAACAGCTTTTGAAAGATCAATGTCTGTTGAAATGTCGGCAAACATTTCGTTAAGCGAAAGGGCCGCGCCTATGGCAATAAGAATTTCCGGATTTGGATCGCGTATAATGTCGGACTCTTTTAAGTTTAACCTGTCGGCAAACACACGTATCAATGTTTTATTGAAAGTGAACGGCCCGCCCTCAAATATGATCGGCGGGTTAAGGCTCAAGCCCTGAGCAAGCCCGCCTATAGTTTGTTTTGCTATCGCGTGAAAAGTCGAAAGGGCAATGTCCTCTTTTACGCCGCCCTGATTCAACAGCGGCTGAATATCGGTCTTGGCGAACACGCCGCAGCGCCCGGAAATATCATAAACAGAGCTGCCCGCAGCCGCTAGTTTGTCAAAATCTTCTATGGGACAGCGCAGCAGTGTGGCAACCTCGTCTATGAACGCTCCGGTTCCTCCGGCACAGCTTCCGTTCATTCTCATATCGGAGGCTGTAAGAATTCCGCTTGTGCTGTCTTTATGGAAAAATACAACCTTGGCGTCCTGCCCGCCCAACTCTACGGCAACGCGTACATCGGGATAGAAGGTGCTCACGGCTATAGAGTTTGCGACAACCTCTTGAATGTATGGTACGCCTAAAATATCGGCAACGGGTTTTCCGCCGGAACCGCATACGGCGGCGCGGAAGACGGCTTTAGGAAACGCCGCAGACACTTCTTTTAAGACGGCGCAGACGGCTTCCCTTTGAGATGCGCCGTGCCGCATATACCGCGAGAATAAGGTTTTGCTTGTTTCCGGTTTTGCGGCAGTTTCAGGGTCTAAAATCGCTGGGTTTAAGACAACAACTTTTACAGTTGTGGAACCTACATCAATACCGATACAAAGCGATTTTAAATCCATTTTGTCTTAATCGCCCTCGTTACGCTATGGTAACAGGTTTTGCCTGTTGGTTACAATAGAAATTCAGAACAGCGCCCGCTAACTGTATGCCTTTGCCAGTAGAGCGCTGCTTATCTCCTCTGTTCGTTTGAAAATGCCGTAGAGAAACGGTTTTAAAATGAATTTTAAGTTACGCGCATTTACAGGCATACCTTTAGCCTGTAACGCACGTTTTATTTGGTTAAAATCACGCACAAGAATAGGAAT
>BNVA01000003.1 GCA_025997755.1 Spirochaetia bacterium
TGGGACGACACTGTAATTATGATAAACAAGGAACGGGCGTGTTTACGTTATTACGGGACGGAACAGCTGGCACTTTACAAAGCGCATTTACACAAAGATAAAGCGGGTTTGGATGAAGATAATATTTTAAATCTCCTGCCAAAGGATGCTACGGTTGTCCACGACCACAACAAAGTGAATTACAACAATGATTATTCATTCGCTAATGCCGAGTGCAACGAACATTTACTCCGGGACTTGAAAAAAGTGATTGACAATCTAGGCTCAGAGTGGGCGGCACAACTGAAGCAACTGCTTAGCGGGACCAATAAAGAGCGTGAAAAGAAAAAGTCAGAAGGATGTGATGAATTTGACGAAAGTTTCACCGCTGATTTTTTTCAGAAGTTCAATCAAATAATGTTATCGGCGTATTCGGAAAACAGAAACTCCGCGGATAAATATTATGGGCACTAAGAACTCACTCTGATTACTCGTATTCTGGACTACAAAAATGAATATCTAGCTTGGGTTCTGGATTTTGACATTCCGTTTACCAATAATCTTTCTGAAAGGAGCTTGCGGGATGTAAAATCGAAGATGAAGATTTCCGGGCAATTCCAAAACGAGAAAACCGCAAAGTATTACGCGAACATTAAGTCATATATCGAAACCTGCAACCGAAACGCCGTGAACGGCTTTTATGCTTTATCCAGACTCTGCACTGGCAAACCCATCTCGTTGAATGAGGTTTTTCAGCAGGCTAAAATAGGCTGTGAATAGTAACATTTTAGGTTGTTTCATAAGCCTACACCCTATACTCTGCCTACAAAACTTTGTAAAAGTTTAGGATCATCGGCGGCTTGTTTTAGAATGTCTGCCATTATGCCGCTATACCCTTTGCCTAGCGATTTGTATTTTGTTATATAGTCGGGTTCAAGTCTTATCGTTACCGGCTGCCGTTTCTTTTTGCGGTTTCGCTCTGCCGCCAAAAAGGCAAATTCCTTGAGTGCATCGGGAGAAAGTTCAGGGCAGTCGTCAAGATTTATCGGGTATTTTGCCGCTTCTTTTATTTCCGCTTTTATTCGTTTCCATTCTTCTTTGCTAGGCTTTTGCCCAACCTTTACCGTCGATTTGATAATAGCCATTATAACTTTTCCTTTCGGCTTTTGTAGCAAGCCGCGCCATTATTAAGCGCTTATTAGTGCCTGTTTCCGCATGCACTACAAAAAGCGTTTTATCCACCTTGCCTATAGTTTGGCACCTTGTTTCGCCGGACGTGTTGCCCTCACTGTTGTCTATGCGATCTATCCTTTCGGGGTCGGAAAAAATATACTGCGCTGTTTCAAAACTTACACGATGTTTAAATAAATTTAGTTTTGCTTTTTCAGTATCCCATTCTATCCCATCTATAGGCATATATACCAGTGTATTACTTTTTGTAGGCTTTGTCAAATTCATGTATTTTAAGGGGTGCACCAAAAAATCGAGTGCAAATATGAAAAGAGTGATAAACTGAAATTATCCTATTGGAGGGGATAATTATGGATAAAAGAACAGTGGACGAGCGGATAGAGGAAGCAGGGCAGGTTTACAAGCAAAAGCTTCGGGAAAGGATGGGCGCTTTAATGACAATCGAAGGACCCAACGCGATTACGCTAGACGGAATAGAATCAATGTGGGGGCAAATAAACAAAGAAGCCGAAAAACTCACGGGTGAGTTTTTTAATGATGTCTTGAGCAATAATTTGCAGAATGAGTTGCTGCTTAAAAAAAACGAACTAGAAAATGCGGGTTTTGATGTACGCAACGGTGGAAAAAGGTCTTATTCGATTTTAACAACGAACGGGGAAATGCGAATACAAAAGACAGTTTTAAAGTTGAATCCGTCTGATAAGACCATCGGTAAAAATTGCAAAACCGAAGCTATAGTCCTAGATGATTATTTCAAATTAAAACAAATGCCGCATAAGATAACAAACGAATTAACAACGGAAGTTTGTTTTTGGGCGCAAAACCAGGGGTCTTATGAAAGCGCGCAAGAAATTCTGCGTAACAAAATGGATATAAATATAAGCGATGAATACATACGGACAATTACAATGGAAGTAGGGGAAAAAGTTTTTGATGATGATACAAAGAGAGCCGGTGACACAGGGCATTTAATTGACGAAATGCCTCCTAAACCCACTAAAAGCGGTGTTATATATGTAATGATAGATGGTTCAATGATAAACACGCGGGAAAAGAATGATGGCGGGTCTTCAAAGTGGAGTGAAATAAAACTGGCGGTATTTTTTAGCGGCAACGATTTAATAGCGTGTTCAAATGGAAAAAGACATATAATCAAGAAGAAAGACTATGCGGTAAGCACAGGTGATGTAAATGAATTTTCAAAATATTTATTAGAATGCGCGGTACGCAATGGATATGGAAAATATGAAAAAGTTGTTATAGTAAGTGACGGCGCAACATGGATAAGAAATCTGTGTTACGATATTTTCCCTGATGCAATTCAGATACTGGATTTTTATCATTTAGCCGAACATGGAGGCGACACCGGAAAAGAGCTGTTTAATGACGAGCCTAAAAAATATGTGCCGTGGGCGGAAACTATAATTGCATTTTTACGGGAAAGTGAAACAGGCAAAGCCATTGAGATACTATCGGAAAGCAAAGAAATTCCCAGTTGCAATCAGAAACTTATAACGTATATTAACAACATTATCGAAAAAATAGACTACAAGAGATATATTCGCAACGGATACTTTATCGGTTCGGGGCCAATAGAAAGTGCAAACAAGGTCGTGGTTCAGCGGCGGTGTAAGCAATCCGGTATGCGGTGGAACCTGTCAAACGCAGGATTCATGCTTTCATTACGCTCAAAAGTTGAGAGCGGGCTTTGGACTAGCACTGCAAACAGGCTTTTGTCGACCGCCTAAAAACACTTGATTTTTGGTGCACCCTTTTTTAAGGTTTCGTCAGACGGATGGGGCTTTCAATCCCTCCCCAAGCGCGCAGTTATGGATTATAAATTAAAGTTAAAACACGCTGTCGTAGATTATTGAGATTGGAGCAGAGCGGCTTCGATTTTTCGCTGTTCGAGAGCCGCCCGTGCATCTTCCAGATTCTTTTCCGCTAACGCTACATTGTTGTCGGCAGTTTTGATTCTGCCGCCTTGCCCGCCTAGAGCCTTTTTTATTAATTCAATTTCTGCTGCTTTTGCCTTTGATGCTTCATTTCCAACTATTGGTTCACCAAATTTATTCCTTACAACATTTATATTTGCTTTTTCATACTCGCCCTGAGCAATAAGTAGATCTTCTTCCAGCGTTTTTTGACGTGTCCGTTCCTGCAGAGCCTTCTGTTTTGCAGCTTCAAGCGCCCTTTCGTATTCGCGTAACTCGTTTTCTGCCTTCTCCGCAGCAGTCTTTGCTTTCGCAAGCAACTGCGCCTTAGTTGGCGGCGGCGGTGCCGGGTTGAATTTTTGGGGGTCGGCGCCTTTAACCGGCTCTTTTTTAATGGCTTCCACCACTTCTTTATTGACAACCTCTTTAAGCTCTATCTGCATATTTCCATCAGCATCAGGGTCGTAAAGAGGTATAATAATCTGTGTTCCACCGGGCCAGTCCCTAAAAGAAGGTGATAAGCCTAAAGTGTCGCCATTCAAATATTTAACCACTTCCTTCTTATAAAATTCATTAAAGCGATCAAAATTTTTACGGTTTATTGCATTGTACACGGTAACATAGATTGCTATTTCGTCTGCAACATTTTGAGGATAGCGGTAAGCGGTTTCAATATAGCCGGAAAGAATGTACCGCAGATTAGATATTGTATCTACACCGGCTTGTTTTCCTAACATTATAATATCGGCAGAAAGTCCATCTGCATCTGTTGTGCTGATGTCATATATTTCTTCAAGTGAGTAACGCGCAGTATCGCCCACAATAATATTTTGCTTTCGATTTCCCTTATTGTCAAAAAGCGCATTTGCAAGCGCTTTTCCTATAGCCCTTATTTGTTCAACCGAAGTTCCGTTGTTGACAACATTAGGGTTGTTTTCAAATTCAACTTTCCCTTGGGACTTACCAAGCTCTGTTTTATCTATATCAATGGCGCTTAAAGATATAGTCCAAAAACTCAAGAAAACAGCGGATAACACCAATATCTTAGGGACGCCCCTTGTAAATAGTGTTTTAATCATTGCTTTATTGCTACCGCATTAGGTTTAGCACAGATTGATGGCTTACGTTAGCTTGAGCCACCATAGACGTACCGGATTGCGTTAGAATCTGATCCTTTACAAAATTTACCATTTCACTAGCCATATCAGCATCGCGTATGCGTGATTCGGCGGCGGCTAAGTTTTCCGAACCGGAATCTAAACCCCTCATGGCAAATTCAAGGCGGTTTTGGTAAGCGCCTAGGTCTGCCCTTTGCTTGCTTACAACTTCAAGTGATTTAGAAATTGTGTTAATTGCGCGGTTCGCATCATCGGTAGTAGTTATCTGAATGCCGGTAGTTTCGCCAAGCGCCCGGAGACCTAAGCCTGCGGATGTCATCGTGGAAACATAGACACGCTCACTCTGATCCATATTTGCCCCTATGTGAAACCACATAGAAGCTGTTGCATTTCCCCATTCCCCGTTAGAAAATCGACCTGTAAGCATATTTAGACCATTAAACTGGGCATGAGAGGCAATTCTATCAATTTCATCAATAAGCTGCGAAACTTCAACTTGTATCATCGTTCTGTCGCTTTGAGTATAAATACCGTTGGCAGATTGAATGGCAAGCTCTCGAAGTCTATGAAGGACATCTGTTGTTTCTTGCAAATAACCTTCACTTGTTTGAATAAAAGAAATGTTGTCCATGGCATTTGCGGATGCACGGTTAAGTCCGCGAACAAGGCTGCGCATTTTTTCTGAAACTGAAAGATCGGCGGCATCATCCCCGGCGCGGTTAATGCGAATACCTGAGCTAAGCTTTTCTTGGTCTTTAGACACGTTACCCACAGCAAGCCCAAGCGACCTTTCTGCGTGAACTGCGTTTAAATTATGATTTATGACCATGTAATCCTCCTTGGGGTTTTAACTAACCAAATTTACTAGCCATTTTTATAATTAAAGCCATTACACAACTATCGGCAAATTTCATAAAAAACTTTATATTAATTTACACCTTATTTTTAAAAATCGTCAAGCGCTCCCGGCGGCAGGCATCGCGCAGCTAGAACAATAGACACAGGGCGCAAATATGGGTAAGAATTAACACAATAAAAACTTAACATAAGGAATGTTTGGTATGATTTTTAATCCTGAGTATGAATCTATGGATCATGAGGCAAGGCATAAGCTGCAATTTGCCCGTTTAAAAAATCTTGTAGAAAAACTTTACGCCGATGTCCCGTTTTACAGGGAAAAAATGGACAGGATGGGAATAAAGCCAAAGGATATTCGCAAACTTTCGGATATTTCGGAGCTGCCGTTTACAACAAAGGATGATTTGAGGGAGACCTTTCCTTACGGTCTTTTGGCAACTTCAAGGTCAAATATTGAGGAAATTCACATGTCGTCTGGAACTACCGGTATACCGGTTGTGGATGCCTACACAAAAAAGGATATTGACATCTGGGGCGAATCTATGGCGCGTACCCTTGCCGGAGCTGGCGGCAACAAGGACGATACCGTGCAAAACTGCTACGGCTACGGACTTTTTACAGGAGGGCTGGGCGCTCACTACGGAGCTAAGTACTTGGGGGCGAACGTGATACCCATGTCGTCGGGAAATACGGCGCGTCAGCTTCAAGTTATGCAGAGTTTTGGTTCGACTATACTCACCTGTACCCCCTCATACGCTCTCTACATGGCGGAGGAAGCTCTCGAAGCCGGTATAGACCCGCGCAAACTCCCCCTTTGCAAAGGCTGTTTTGGCGCGGAGCCTTGGAGCGAAAATATGAGGAAGGAGATAGAGTCGCGTTTCGGTATGAAAGCGTACGACATCTACGGGCTTACCGAAATTATCGGTCCCGGCGTGGCTTTTGAATGCGAGGCTCAGGACGGACTTCATATAAACGAAGACCTATTTTATCCTGAAATTATTAATTCCGATACCGGCAAGCCGCTGCCAATAGGCGAAAAAGGCGAGCTTGTCTTTACCACACTTACCAAAGAAGGAACGCCGCTGTTACGTTACCGCACACGGGATGTTACTTATTTGATGGAGCAGCCGTGTACCTGCGGACGCACTACGATAAGAATGCACAGGCTTTTCGGCCGCACAGACGATATGCTGATAGTACGAGGCGTGAACGTATTCCCAAGTCAGATCGAGCATGCTCTAATTGAAATTGAAGGCACAGAGCCTCAGTATTTGATCATATTAAACCGCGGCGACAATCATCTTGACGAAATTGAACTTCAAGTTGAGGTAAGAAAGGACTTCTTTAGCGATGAAACAAAAAATTTGGAATCGCTTAAAGAAAAGATTCAAAATGTGTTAAAATCAAAATTGCAAATCGCTATAAAAGTAAAATTGGTGGAGCCTAAAACTATAGAACGCTCTATGGGAAAGGCAAAAAGAGTGATTGACAACAGAAAAATATAGAGAAATAAAAACAGGTAAAGGGGATTGAGGTGGTAATATGCAAATAAATCAGATTTCGGTGTTTTTAGAGAACAGTGCGGGACGGCTTGCGGAAGTAACAAAAACTATGTCCGATGCCGGTATAAATCTAAGGGCAATAAGCATTGCCGACACAGCCGATTTCGGCATATTGCGCATGATCGTTAATAAACAAGACGAAGCGCAAAATGCCCTGATTAAAGCCGGCTTTACAATCAGGCTTACCAAAGTGCTGGTTGTCGAAATAGACGACAAGCCCGGTTCGCTTGCCGTCCTAATGGAACTTTTTCAAAAATCTAATGTTAACGTCGAGTATCTTTACAGCTCGCTTCAAAACAACAACGGCAAAGCAGTTTGTATATTTAAACTAAACGACTACGATAAGGGACTAAAAATCGTCAAGGAAGCGGAGCTTACCGTTGTGGAGCAAT
This sequence comes from Spirochaetia bacterium, assembly GCA_025997755.1. The sequence continues at coordinate 7,035 of BNVA01000003.1, forward strand.
TTTGATGAAAATACTATTTGCTTCAAGTGAAGCCGTTCCTTTTGCAAAAACCGGAGGACTTGCCGATGCGGTTTCTTCGCTGTCATTGGCTCTGGCAAAACTTGGAAACGAAGTAAAAATCGTCATACCTCGTTATTACAGCATAGACAAGAATGATCTAACTCCTTTAGAAGATCCAATGGGTGTGCCTATGGGCTGCGGAATTGAAGAATGGTGCGGCGTTTTGCATACGAAAATGCCCGGATCGCCTGCAAAAAATCCGGTTATCGTGTATTTTATCGATCATGAAATCTTTTTTGGGCGCGACGGCATCTACGGATCGCATTTTGAGCCGGATTTTATCGACAATCCACGCCGGTTTACCTTTTTTTCACGCTCAGTTTTTCAACTTTGCAGGAGAATTTCGTGGTTTCCCGATGTAATTCATGCCAATGACTGGCCTACCGCACCGGTTCCCGTGTTTTTGAAGTACGGTCAGCGGCAAGCTGAGTTTGAAAAGACAATTTCTGTGCTTACAATCCACAATTTGGGGTATCAGGGCGTCTACGATAAGAATAATTTTGAATATACCGGACTTGGCTGGAATGTGTTTTACGAAGGCGGGTTTGAGGATTGGGGGATGATGAATATGCTCAAAGCGGGTATCTACTCCGCAGACAAACTCAATACCGTCTCACAGACTTACTGCGAAGAAACTAAAATTCAAGAGCATGGCTTTAGACTTGACGGGCCTCTGCGTTATCGCTCCGCCGATTACCGGGGGATTCTGAATGGCATAGACGAGCATATATGGAACCCTAAAACCGACAAACTCATCCCTAAAACCTATTCCGCAGAGGATATGAGCGGCAAGGCGGAGGCAAAGAAGGCGCTGCAAAAAGAATTCGGCTTGCCGGTGGAAAGCGATGTGCCTGTAATCGGCATGATTGGAAGACTTGTCGGGCAGAAGGGTATAGGCGAGCTTTTCGGTCCCTGTCACGGTTCGGCGTATTCGATATGCCGCGACATGAACTTACAGATTGTGTTAATAGGAACCGGAGAGGCTTGGTGCGAAGGGGAGATCAACGGTCTTAGCTCAAGACTTCCGAATTTCAAGGCAAAAATAGGCTATAGCGAAAAATTGAGTCATCTTGTTGAGGCGGGCAGCGATTTTTTCCTTATGCCGTCCGGATACGAGCCTTGCGGTTTAAATCAGATGTATTCGTTAGTTTACGGTACCCTGCCCATAGTGCGGCGCACCGGCGGGCTTGTGGATACCGTGCAAAATTACGATGAAAAAACAGGCGAAGGCACGGGTTTTATGTTTGACGATTTAACGCCGCAGGCTATATACAATACCGTAGGCTGGGCAGTCCATGCTTACTTCAACCAACGCGCCAACATTGAGGCTATGCGGCTTCGCGGCATGAAGCACAATTTTTCGTGGGCAGTATCCGCAAAAAAATATATCGAAATGTACACAGATGCGGGTGTAAAGCCGCAAGTTTCGGGAGCGACGGGACTCGAACCCGCGATCTCCGGCGTGACAGGCCAGCGCGATAAACCAGCTTCGCTACGCCCCCTTAAAAAAAAGTCTAGCAAATAATTTACATTTACGTCAAGTGCACGAATTGCGCCATCAGCAATTTTACTTTTAGCCTTAGCCGCCCTTGCTGATCGATTCTTCGTTTAAGCCGTAGCCCTCGTTTTTTTCGTTATCGGGAGCGCCTGCGGGTTCGATATGCACCATTATATCAAAAATATTGTCGGCAAGTTTCTGCCTTATAGCGTCTTCCACTTTGTTTGCTATGACATGAGCAGCCTTTACCGTCAAGTTGCCGTCAACCTCGATGTCCAAGTCGATGTCCCAAAAACCGGCTATGCGCCGCATACGCGCCCTGTGCGGGTTGCCCGCGCCCTCAACGGAGTGTACCGCCTCAAAAACAGCGCCGTACTGCTCCGGTAGAGAGCCGCCGTCCATCAATTCTGTATTGGTCTCCATGAATATGCTCACCGCCGATTTTAGCACCCAGACGCCTACAAGGAGCGCCGCAACCGCATCTATCGCGCCTATGTTGAATATACGCGAGGCGGCAAGTCCCACCAAAACTCCGGCCGAAATAAAGACATCGCCCGCCATATTTTTTGCATTTGCCATAAGCATGGGGGATTGCGCTTTTTTCCCCGTTGCGTATTGGTTAAATGCCAAGAGCAGTTTTCCCGCTATCGAAACGCAGGTAACGATAAGAGCCGCCGGTTCCGGCACGGCAAGCTCCTTGCCCGAAATAAGGTTTGAGGCGGAACTTATAATAAGTTGAAATCCAGCGAAAAACAAAATAAACGATAGAGAAGTTGTGGCAATGGTTTCCGCGCGTCCGTGTCCCCATGGATGATCGGTGTCGGCAGGCTGCGCTATAACCCGTGATACAAACAGTGTCATTGCCGATATAAGCACGTCAATCGAAGTGTCTATACCGTCGCCTACCACCGCAAGGCTGCCCGAAACCAAACCTAAGGTAATCTTTGCCGCCGCCAAAACAATATTGCCGCAGATCGCTATAAGCGATGCTTTTTTTATAAGACCGGCTTTAACATTTATATTTTGTTTTTCTGTTTTCAAAAAGTCCTCTTAATTATTTTATCACATTGTTTTATATTTTACCATTCGCCTGCAAAAATTATTTCGCACTCAAGATCGATGTTGAGTTCCTCACGGGCTTTTTTTTGAACCATTTCGACTAACGCACGTATGTCGGATGCTTTTGCGCCGCCGGTATTAACGATAAAGTTACCGTGCCAATCGGCGATTTTCGCGCCGCCTATCTGTGTGCCGCGCAGTCCCAAATCCTCAATTATTTTTCCTGAAGGCTTGCCAAAATTATGATTATTTTTAAAGACGGAGCCTGCGGACGGATAACGGAAGTGTCCTTTTTTTTCACGTTCGTTCCGGTAGCTGCGGCAGAGTTTAAAAATACTTTCTTTATCGCCTTGTTGCAGCAAAAAACGTACGGACAAAATTAAAACTTTTCTTTTTTGAAACGGACTTTTTTTATAGTCCCATTCATCTTTATTAAAAGGAACAATCACTCTGTTAAAATGTTCGTCCAAAATTTCTACGGATTCAATAATGTCCGAAACAGATTTGTCCCAACACCGGGCATTCATCCATACCGCCCCGCCTATGGTGCCGGGAAGCCCTGCAAGAAACTCCAACCCGCTTAAACCCTTATCCGCCGCAATATCCGCCGCCGTATCGCTTAACGTTCCCGAACGCAGGACTAATCTGTTATTTTGCGCATAATCTTCTGCAAAGCCCGACCATTCGCTTGTGTCAAAAACTATACCGCGTATACCCTTGTCGGAAACAACAAGATTTGCGCCTCCTCCTAAAATAAACAACGGCACATAATTATCTTTCGCATAACGCAGAATCCTGTCCGCGCTGTCTAAAAATAATTCAGGCGGCGGACGGACATAAATATCGGCATTGCCGCCAACCATAAATGTTGTATGCCGGCTCATAGGCTTGCGCATTTTACGGCAGAGGTCTTTTAAAAAGATTTCAATATCTTCGGTAAAGTGACGGAAATACGGAAGCCGCCTTTCTTCCTTAAGCAGATCGATTAACAGCAAGAACGCCTCATAATATGCCCTGCGCTTTTCAAGCTCTTCGGCAAAAATAAAACAACAATCCATCCAGTCTTCACGATCAAGAAATTTGTTAAGCGGAAAGTTTATGCCTCCCAATCCCCGCCACATTGAAAGCGCCGCGTCCTCTTCAAAATTAAAAAGATAGTAGATGATGAGTTTTGCCTGATACTCAGGTTTGTCGGATTGTTCTTCCAGAAATTCACGGTAATTAAATGTACTGCGTTTGTCGTGCGTATAACTGTAAACTTTGTCGTAATCACGCCGCCGCTGCCTGTCCGAAAGAATCTCGTAGGCGGCAATGAGTTTTTGCATTAAATCCTGGGCGGCAGCGCCTGCAATATCGGGGTGCAGTTTTTTCGCCTTCTCCCTAAACGCCCTTTTTATTTCCGCGAAAGAAGCGTCCTCACGCACACCAAGAATTTGATAGTTATTGTCCAATCCGATGCCTTTTAAAAATGCTCATCTAAGGGTTTTTTAGCATTAGTTTTCCGCGTTGACCTGTTAATTCAAGGTAGGCAAGCTCGGCAAGACCAAAGTTTGCGTTACGCGAAAAATCTTTTGCGTATTCGTCGTAGAGCATATCCTCGTACATCTCCCCCGCAAAGCCGGTTTTTGTCAACTCCGATGATTTATCCACGGTTCTACGCATTCCGGTTATCAAGGTTTTTAACAAAAAAGTTTCAAGAGCCTCGCATTGCTCGTAGAGTTTATCAGTTTTGTCTATTTTGATAGGGGACTTTTTCCCTGCGGCGCTGTCTTGTGCGCCATCTTTCACTTTCAAGCTGTTTTCCAAAAGCTGTGCAAAACTTGAATTTGCTGTCTTGCCGTCCGCCTGTGAAGACAAGCGGCGTAAAGTTTCCGCCGAATAACGTGAATTATCAATTTGTAAAGAACCAAAAGCCGCAGCATCCATATACACCTCTCCCTATATTTCTTTTATTTTATCGGTTTTTTTGTTATACTTTATAATGAAATAACTACCATGTGGTTAAGGTTTTTATAAAGTTTGCTTTTATAAATTCCGAAAAACGTATAACTGAGTGATCTAATTTCACGGAGGGGGACGAGTGTTTATGAAGACAAAGCTGCTGCCGATAGCAGTTGCAATTTCAATAGTCAGCTTGAGTTTTATTAAATGTGAAGATGCAGAAATTCCGGTTAAGGAATATAGCGTTGTAAGCAACTATTCTCTGCCGCCTTTTGCCCCCGATTCTGATATTCTTGGGGATGACAATTTTCCTCTTTATCCCTACGGCTCAACAAGGGTAAATACACCGGGTTTAAGCATTGCTAAGGCGTACAGAACCGCCGACGGCGTTGATCACATTGTTTTGCAGGGCACTATAAACAGCGGAATATACGGCGGATCGGCTATTGCCGGAGGAACATCAAGCGCAACAAGCGGCTTGTTTTGGGATGAATGTGATGTGGTAGGTGGTGGTACATTCTCCTATGCAGGGCGCGGCGACTTTAAAGTGAATACCAGCAATTACCCCGGTACTGCCGATGCTGCATCACTAATACCGATTCGGGAACTTGATTTTAGCTCGGAGTGGAAATCAAAGGGCTGCTACACTGCCGTAACTTTGAGCGGGCTAGTCGGTAATGATAAAAATATCGAAATCATAGAAACTAATGCAGCCTTGAATTTGTGGAGCCAGCAATATAGAATCACGCACTATCCTGAGCTTCAAACATTTTTTAACAAAGATTATGTTTATTACAGAAGGTATATTTACCCAGACGATCCTAATTTGTTTCCGCCGAATCCCGATGCGCCAAGCGAAAAAAGCGATCCCAGGGGAGGTTTTTCTTTCCTTATCTCCAGCGCTGCAAATCCGCCTACGGCAACATTCGAGATGAATTATCCTGACGGCACCAGAAAAGTTGTTGTTGTCGATTATAGTCAGGTACAGTACCGCGAAGTTGATATTGAAAAAGTTGAGCTGGAGGCAAGCACTGATCCGGATGAAGGAACGATAAACGGAGAAACTTTGCCTGACCCCGACCCCGATGCCGAGGATATGGATATACACGCATTAAAGTATACAGGCGCTTTTTCTCATAATAGTGGTGCCGGTTCGTTACGTTTTCTGCCGGTTTATACAAAAGCGACAATTGGTATTACTAGACCTAACTATTTTCATCCCGCTATTGCGCCTACCGATATGCGTCCCGCGACAAATACAATAACCAAGGTGAGTTTTGCGGGTATAGATTTGTCGAGTGAAGACGATGGAGAGGATTTCGATAATATCCGGCTTGCCAGTAACCTTGAGTATTTTTTTGAAGATCCTAGTGATCCAGCTACAGCAACTGGATCTGCCGGACGTATAGGTATAAGACTAAAGAGTGATTTAACTGAAAATGATCAGCAGACAGGCACCGCGTACGTTTATTTGTATCTGCGATACCCTTGTTATTATAACAAGGACGCAAGTGACCCGGACGAACAGGAATATTATTACGATAAAATAATCATAACGGTAACGGTTAATTAATTAAGAGGCGGGAAGAGGTAATGAAAAAATTTATATTAACGGCGGTATTCTTTTTACTGATTTTACACGCATCTTTTTCTCTTGACCTTGCCGCCGGTGCAGGTATAAGCGGAGATTTTATTTTTAACACATTAGCGGCAGAAGTTAATGGCGGAGATTACACACAAAAATACAGTCAACTTGCCATAGGCGGCTTATTGTTTTTTGACGCGCAATACGTGGAGGCTGATTTAAGATTTTACGGAACATCAACACAATTCAAGCACAATCCTAAACTTGCCGAATGGGGAACGCATGTAGATCAGGATTGGCTTTTGGGCGGCGTAGGTTTAGGTTTAGGTTTGTTCGGTAAGTATCCTTTTATTTTAACAAATGAATTTACGATTTTTCCTTTATTAGGCGTACAATTTGATCTTCAGTTGTCACAAAATTACATGAAAGATTATACGCCTTATGACGGCACAAAAAAAGGCGATAGTTACGGCAAAGCGTTTGATTGGAGCGCCATAACTTTTAAAGCCGGCGTGGGTGCGGACTATTCAATATCGGATTCGTTATTTATACGCGGAGAATTACTTTTTAACTTTAAACTGAACAGCAATATGGAAATGTCTTATATTAAGGCAATAAAAAACTCTACAAACGAAATACCCACCAACCTCAATATGGGCTTCGGTATCAAACTGGCGGTTGGATACAGGCTTGGAAGCGTTTCAACATCATTCGGAGGCGGATCAAGAACCACAAGACAGCCCAGAGAGCCTGCAGGTGATGATATATACTATCCTGTTCAATAATAGTTATAATACGTTATGAAAGACTGCATATTTTGTAAAATTATTTCCGGCGATATTCCGTCAAAAAAATTGTACGAAGACGGCGAGTTTTTAGCCTTCCACGATATTACTCCTATGGCGCCGGTACATTTTTTAGTCATACCCAAAAAACACATTGCAAATATTATGGAATGTGATGATCCCGCTCTTTTAGGAAAACTGCTGGACAGAGGGCAAAAGCTGGCTGTAGAAACCGGTTGTGCGGATAAAGGCGCGCGTTTTGTAATCAACTGCAAGAGCCATGGCGGACAAACGGTGGATCATCTGCACCTTCATGTTCTTGGCGGCAGAGCCTTGGGCTGGCCGCCTGGTTGATTTTTAATGTTTGCCAATAAGCGGACAGCGTTTTTATTATTTCTCTTTGCAGTGTTTGCACACGGCGTTTTTGCGGAAAATAAAAAAATTGAACTTATCGGCATAACCATTGAAGAACTTTTTTCAAAATACGGCGCTCCTGTTTCTGTCTACGCCGTGCGCGGGGCGGAAATATGGCAGGATGATGTTGTATTTGAATATGGCGATATTGATTTTTATATATACAAAGATCGTGTATGGCAGATAAGCGTCAAAGACGCAATAGGCTTGAATGTAGGCGATCCGAAAGCGGCTGTATTTTTAGTGTTAGGCGAAACCGCAAAAGACCTAAGCTCACATATACTAAAAGATATTCCTGAAAAAAGCTGGCCGCTTCAATGGCGTTTTAATATTAACGAAAACGGAAAAGTTTCATCAATATTTTTGTATAGAATGGATTATTAAAAATGACAAAAATTTGTTTGTGTTTAACAGGTAAGACAATAGAACGCAATTTAGAAGTATTATCAAAATACCAGCCTTATATCGATCTTGCGGAATTGCGCGTTGATTATTTAGATTATAATGAACAATTCTATGTACGAAAGTTTCCGTCATTGGCGGGTGTTCCCATTATCCTTACCATACGCCGTAAGGTCGACGGCGGAAATTATGAACGCGGCGAAAGTTCACGGATTGTACTGCTCTCAAAAGCTCTTGCCTATGCTCAGTCCGACAGACGTAAGAATTTTGCCTATGTTGATCTGGAAGAAGATTTAGATGTACCCGGATTGGAAGATGCGTCGCGGGCGTTTGGAACAAGGATAATACGCTCGTTTCACGACTTTACAGGCGTCCCGCCAAACATTGCCGAACGTATACGATCCTTGTCGCACGTAGGCGATGAAATTGTTAAAGCCGCCGTAATGATAAATTCATGCGATGATATTACGACACTTTTTAAAGTATCAAAAGAATTAAAAGACCTGGAAAAAATAATTTTAGGTATAGGGGATGCCGGTTCTTGTACACGTATACTTGCGGCAAAATTTGATGCCTGCTTAACGTATACTTCCGCAAAATACGAAGACGATTTTTCAATGGGAGCTCCCGGGCAATTAGACCCAAAGGAATTGTCGGAAACATACAGATTCCGTTCAATAAATAAAAACACCGCTATTTACGGAATTACCGGTTATCCGTTAAGTTCAACGGGAAGTCCCGCCCTGCACAATGCCGGTTACGGAATGGATAATATAAACGCAGTTTATGTCCCGTTTCCTTCCAAGACAGTAAGTTCATTTTTACAGATGGCGGATGAGATCGGAATGGAGGGTGCATCGGTTACGGTGCCGCATAAAGAGACAATTCTGGAACATCTTTCAAAAATGACGGATGAGGTTCGCTCGGTTGGAGCGTGTAATACAATACTGCGTACCCCAAACGGCTGGGAAGGTTATAATACGGACACACACGGCTTTTCCGATTCACTTTTAAATTTTATAGGACAAAAAGATATTAGATGGACACATATCACAATTATAGGGGCAGGCGGAGCGGCGATGGCTGTCGCAGCGGAATTACACAGACTAAAGGCAAAAGTTCTTATTGTAAACAGAAACAAAAGACGCGCCTGTGAATTAGCGGAACGCTATAATTTTAAATGGGATGTAATATCCGAGGACTGCGTTAAGCGCATAAAAAAATATTCAAATATAATCATTCAAACAACTTCCTGCGGTATGGAACCGAATATAGACGACGATCCCCTGCCGTACTATAAATTCAACGGTAAAGAAATAGTTATGGACATAATTTATAAACCGGAACGTACCAAATTTTTGCTGCGTGCAGAAGAAGCCGGATGCCGTGTTATTAGTGGTTATGATATGCTTATGCGGCAGGGTAAACATCAATATTCACTTTTTATGAAAAAAGATTATCCTGAACCGCAGCGAGCATAAAATAGTCCGCTTAAAAAAAATCTAAAGTTTGCTTATTTTTATCCGATAATCTTAAAGGGAATGTATTGTAAAACAAAATCAATTTCCCGCAGGATTAAAAAAACCTAAGGATGGGTGCCGGTTAAAATGAACTCAATTTTAAAACAAGCTTCAAATTTTGTTCATAGCAGGATTAGAAAAAGGAAGTTTATAAATTTACGCGGCGTTCTAAAGCAAAGCGAAAATTCTAAAAATCCAAAAATTTTTATGTTAGGCGGAGCGGCTGTTTTAGCGCTTATTGCGTTAATAGCCGGTATATCAATAACATCTTCATTGTTTGGTGTTCCGTTTGCTTCGTCGGCGCTAGGAAATTTCTTTGCCGACTCTTATGGAATTCTCGCGTTTTTTATTCCTGCTTATTTACTGGCTGCGGCAGGAATACTGTTAGACGGAATCTACCGTCCTGCAAGAATATTTGTATTGAATTGTACTATTTTTCCTTTTATTACACTGGCAATAGGTTTTTCTTTTCTACGCGATTTTGAATACTTCATGGAAAAATATATACTTCTGTCGATATTCGGCAAACACGGTTTTAGTTTTTTGATAGTTCTATTAACGGTAATGGAAAGTATCGTAATAGCATCTATTTCAACCATATTTTTTCCGTCTCCTGTTGTAAGGCGTGTGCGTCATTCTCAGCCTGTGTCCAATGTTCCGCACCCTAAAGCGTCAGGCGATCCGAAAGACGAAATAAAAATATTGCGCATACCTATTGAAAATATGGAAATGAACAGTACAACGGCTGCGCAAGACCCTTCGTTAGAAGTTGTAAAAGAAGCGTATACACAAGCCTTTGAGGAATTAGAAGAATTACGGGATGCAAATATTGATGCTGTAAGTACAGACCTTGATGCGGCTTTTGCAAAACTTCATCCCAATCTGGATTATCTAAATCAAAGACTGCAAAACTTTGACAAAGGTTTAGCGGAGATCGATGTAAGTTTTGAAAAATTAGACAAAAATCTTGGTGCGCTGGAAAATGAACTGGTAGCGCTTAACGGAGAAAATACAGAAGCGTTATACGATGTTGAAGAATTTGAGGAACCGGACGAATTAGATGAGATTGAAGCCGCCGGCGATATTAAAGAAATTGAGGAAATCGAAGAAATTGAAGAAACCGGCGGGATTGAAGAACTCGACGAAATTGAAGAAATAGAAACCATAGAAGAGCCCGAGGAAACCGGCGGGGACGATTTAGAGCGCCTCATAGATGAGGTGGAAGCAAGGGCAGAGGAAAATACGGCAGAAGTTATAAAAAAAATCGTGCCTCAAAAAAAAAAACCAATCAGATATGGAGTGCCTGTTGAAGGTGTATTAAAGGAATACGAAGACGGGCAGTACTGGATTATTGATGATGCCACGAGGCAAGCGGCTTTTATTTTAAAAGAAACGTTAAGCGAATTTAAAATCGAAGCGGAAGTTACAGGCATACGCAAGGGTCCTGTAATAACAATGTTCGAGATACTGCCTTCCCCGGGTGTAAAACTTTCGAAAATTGTAAATCTTCAAGACAATATCGCGCTGCGCCTGGCGGCATCCTCCGTGCGTATCGTAGCGCCGATACCCGGTAAACACGCCGTAGGAATTGAAATTCCCAACAAAAAAAGAAACATTGTTTCATTTCGTGAAATAATTCAGGCGGAACTTCAGCGTGAAGGTAAAAAACCGGAGATACCCGTTGTTCTTGGAAAGGACATCGCGGGAGAAGGTGTAACAGTAGACCTTGCTACAATGCCGCATCTTTTGATCGCAGGCTCAACCGGTTCAGGAAAATCGGTCTGTGTAAATACAATGATACTTTCTATACTCTATCAATGCGATCCGTCAAAGTGCCGGTTAATTTTAATAGACCCAAAAATTGTTGAATTAAAACTTTACAATGATATTCCGCATCTCCTTACTCCGGTTATCACGGAACCTAAACGGGCTTTTCAGGCGCTTCAATACTGCATATATGAAATGGAACGCCGCTATGCCTGCCTTGACTCAATGGGTGTGCGCGATATTAAAACGTATAACAAACGCATAAAAGAACGGAATATAGCGGCGGAACATATGCCATATATTGTTGTAGTAATAGATGAATTTGCAGACCTTATGGCGACGACAGGCAAAGAGCTTGAATCTACCGTAGCGCGTCTTGCCGCAATGAGCCGCGCTGTTGGCATACACCTTGTACTTGCTACACAGCGTCCGTCTATTGATGTTATTACCGGATTGATAAAATCAAATATACCCAGCCGTATTGCGTTTATGGTAGCCAGCATGATGGATTCAAGGATCATTATAGATTCTCCGGGTGCGGAAAAACTTTTAGGCAAGGGAGATATGCTTTATTCAGGCATTGTAGACCCGTTCCCAATCCGTCTGCAGGGCGCTTTTGTTTCCGAAGAAGAAGTCGAAGCTGTTGTGGATTACGTTAAAACTTTAGGAGACCCTGATTATATTGACGAAGAAATATTTTTTGACGAAGACGACGAGGAGACAGCCGCCAATGTTTATACGGAAGGTGATGATCCGTTATACGACAAGGCTTTGGAAATTGTTGTACATCAGGGTAAGGCAAGCGCAAGTTATATTCAGCGCAGATTAAAAATCGGATACAACAGGGCGGCGCGCCTTGTTGAGGAAATGGAGCAGAGAGGGGTTGTAGGTCCTTCACAAGGCTCTAAACCGCGCGAATTGTTACGTGCAATTTAAAAAAGGCAGTTTGTGTGAATATTCTCTTTCACTCTAACCATATAACGGAACGCGGAACCGAGATCGCTCTTTTTGATTATGCGCTTGGAAATGTAAATATCTTAAAAAACAATTCGTTTATAGCGTCTCCAAAAAGCGGTTTGAGCAATGTTGATGTTTTAGAAAAATTTAAACAAAACTTTAAAGTATGCCTGTACGAAACACACGAAGAACTTATAGATTTTATAAAAGCAAACGGTATTTCATTGATATACAAGATCGTACACGGCGGCTGTAAAGAAGGCGATATAGCAGAAGGCATCCCCCATTTTATACACTGTGTTTTTTCTACAAACAACCGTTACGGTACATTTTACTGCGGAATATCCGAGTATTTAAATTTTTGGTTCAGAACAAAATATCCTTCTCTTCCGCATATAGTAAAAAAATTTTCAGGCAGTACATGTTCATTACACAGCGTTCTTAACATTCCAAAAGACGCTTTAGTGTACGGCGGATACGGCGGCGAAAACAACTTTAGTATTGTATTTGCACAAGCGGCTGTAATAGAAACCGCAGCCAAAAATCCTAACATACATTTTATTTTTTTGAACTTTAAGCCCTTTACGAGGAATGGCGAAGATTTTCCTAACATTCATTTTTTACCAAAGAATGTGGATCGCGATTACAAAGAAAAATTTATAAATACCTGCGATGCAATGATACACGCGCGAAAAGACGGCGAAATATTCAGTCTTGCAATAGCGGAGTTCTCTGTAAAAAATAAACCTGTAATTACATTTGCGCCTAACATAAAAGATAATTTTTTTATATGCGTAAAGCAGTTTATAAAATTTATTATAAAAATGACGCCGACATACTACAAAGGGCATCTTTTTTATCTTGGCAATAAAGCAATAAAATACTCAACCTCAAAAAAGTTAATAGACATATTTGTAAATTTTAAATCAAAATATTTAAAAGATATAAACTACGACTGCTATTCGGAAGAATACAGCGAAGAAAAAGTAATGCGGATATTCGGCGAAATTATAAAAGACAAATAAAAAGCGATGAACCATAAGCCGGATTCTGTATTTAAAACATAATGTTTTAAAGCCGTCTGCCATCTATCTTGCGCTGTTTTTACAAACAGCGTCTTTGCAGCCTACCCGCGGCTATAATCGGGCGTTAGCCGCTGTTTGGCTTTGCTCCTGATGAGGCTTGCCTTGCGTATCCGTTACCGGAAACGAGGCGGGCTTTTACCCCGCCATTTCACCCTTACCAAACCGCAAGCGGCCCGGCGGTATACTTTCTGTTGCGCTTTCTGTCCCGCCCTTACGAACGGTCCCGGGCGTTACCCGGCATCATTGCCCTGCGGAGCCCGGACTTTCCTCAAACCGGTGAAAAACAACGGTTCGCGGCGACGTGGTTCATCGCTTGAAAAAACAAAACTATTCTTCATAATCCATATTTATTTTGTCATCTTCGCTGTCATCTTCGTCATCATCAAATTCATCGTCGTCTAAGTCATCAAGGTCGGAAAGGCTGCCCGCAGTATCATTGTCAAAATAATTTTCCTCGCCGTCATCAGATTCTTCGTAGGAAAGTATGCTGGAGCAATACGGACAAGAGACAATATCTTTTCCTGCCCTTACATCATTTGCAAACTGCGCGGGCAGTATCATATTGCAGCATGTACACACGCCGTTTTTTATCGCGACAATGCCTCTGCCGCCCTTCTTTTTTATTATACGTTCAAATTTAAACAGCAATTCGGAATCCATACCTTGTGTGAGTTCCTTTTCTTTTGTTTCAAGTTCCATTAATTGATGTTTACGGTTTGCAACATCCGATTCAACAGTTCGTCTTCGCTGCTGTAATTCCGCTTCCTGCTGATCCATCAATTCTTTGCTTTGCTGCATTTGATTGTTCAACTCGTTTAAGTTATGCTCGATCTGCTGCAAGTCTTTCCGGTATTGCTGCTCTTTTTCGGAAGCGTCTTTTATTTCTTTGTCTAGATTTTCGTACTCACGCTGTGTGCTGATCACATCCATGTGCTTTTCCGCTTTCTCGCGTGTGCTTTCCGCTTCAAAAAGTAAATTACGGCATTCGCCTTCCGACAATTTTACCTTAACGTATTCCTGATCTTTATCTATCCACGCTTTTTTTAATCGGAGCAATAACTCTTCCTGAGTCGTAAGCATCTTTGGAATCTCGCTTATCTCACGCTCCAGCTCAATTTTTCTTGCAAGCACATCCTGCAAGTCGCGCAATTTATCAAAAATCTCTTCCGTGGCCATACTTACCTCTTTAAAATAATAAAATAATTACAATACGTTAAAATCAGCGATCCAGAAAATCTTTTAATTTTCTGCTTCTTATAGGATGGCGCAGTCTGCGAAGCGCTTTTGCCTCAATTTGTCTTATGCGCTCCCGTGTAACATTAAAACAAAGCCCTACTTCCTCAAGCGTAAGTGAATAGCCGTCGTCCAACCCGAAACGCATTTTAAGAACTTCCTGTTCCCTTGGCGGCAGAGTGGACAGCACAGAAAAAAGCTGTTCCTGCAAAAGAGTAAATGCCGTCCTTGTAGCCGGATTCTCTACATCCTTGTCTTCGATAAAATCGCCCAATAGGGAATCTTCTTCCTCTCCTATAGGTGTTTCAAGCGAGATAGGCTCACGGGCAACTCCCTTTACCGATTTTACCCGTGTATTCTGCCAGCCCAGCCTGTCGGCAATTTCTTCATCCGTAGGCTCCCTGCCAAGCTGCTGCATAAGCTGCCGCGATTCCCTCGAAACCTTGTTGATCTGTTCGATCATGTGTACGGGAACACGTATCGTACGCGCCTGATCCGATATTGAGCGGGTTATAGCCTGCCGTATCCACCATGTAGCGTAGGTAGAAAATTTAAAACCTTTTTGATATTCAAATTTTTCAACGGCTTTTATAAGCCCAATGTTTCCTTCCTGTACAAGATCAAAAAAATGAAGTCCGCGGTTTGTGTATTTTTTTGCTATAGAAACAACAAGACGCAAGTTTGCGGTTATAAGCCTGTCCTTTGCCTCTTTTAACATCTTTCTGCCGCGGTTTATTTCTTTAGCTTTAGATTTTATAATTTCGATACTGTCTTCAAACTCGGCTTCAAGCTGCTGAAAACGTTTTTTTGTAAGCTGTAGTTGTTGTATTTTTTCTTTTATCTCATCGGCAGACATTCCTAAATCACTTTCGGTATACTCCCGGTCTTCTTTTATCGTCAACTTTCTTCCAAGTTCACGCAGGTCTTTAGGCGAGGAAACTTTCAAACGTTTTTCGAGTTTATCCTGTTCTTTTTTTAGACGGTTGATTTTTTTTGACGCTTGAACAAATTTTTCGGAAAAATCGCTTATCTCCTCTGGATGAAGTTTTGATTCGGCTATCACATCAAGAATGTTTTTTTTAAGCCGTATTAGTTCTTTATCCGCAAGATAATCCGTTCCATGCGTAATATGTTTTCGTTTAATCTCGACATAATTTTTTAAATCGCTGCCTATAAGTTTGAGTGTATCTTTATAGCATGAATTAAGCCTGCGCCTCTCGGTCATATACTCCGTGATCTCTTTTTTTGTTTTTGACAAACTTAATTCTTTCGGATCTTTTTTTGAATAGACACGCCCCGCTATGTGATAAAATTCGTTAAGGATCATACCGGATTGTTTAACAACATTTTTAATTATGTTTTCGCCGGACTCCATTTGTTTTGAAAGCGTGATCTCCTGCTCGGCGTTAAGAAGTTTTACACGCCCAATCTCGTGCAGATAGTATCGGATAGGATCGTCTATACTTGATTCTTTATCACCACTGTAAGAAAGACGTTTTTTATCCTGTGCCGCATTCTTGCGTAACACCTGCTCAACTTCTTCATCATCAAGCGTATCTTCCTCGATCACTTGAATATTGCTTTCCGCAAGCAAAGCGAGGACATCTTCAATCCTGTCGGTGTTAGCTATGTAATCCGGCAGAGAATCCTGAAGCTCCTCAAAAGTTAATGATTTCTTTTCTTTTGCGTGTGCAAGCAGTTTGATAACGGTAGGATCATTTTTTACTTCAATTTTTTCGGGTTCTGTCTCCCCATCGTGTGGTTCTTCGCTCTTTACTTCCTCTTTGATTTCTTCGCTCATGCTTCAACCCCCTTCAGTCCCAGTAACTTGGTATCAAGATACTTTTTCTCGTGAATAAGCTCATCCATATCACTCGCGCTATCCTTTGCCAAACGCATCTTAGCTACCAGCACAGACCTTTGATGAACAAGACGTTTTTCAATAACTCTTTTAATGCTATTTCTGACAATAGCCTCGCAATTTTTGGAAAACTCATCTTTTGAATTCTTTTCTACAACAAACTGTTTTAGACCTTCATTTTTTATACAGGATAAAACATCGTCTATTTCAAAAGAATCCATACGATGACATTCTTCAAGCGCTATGTAGAGTTCTCGTGCGTCTTTGTTTTCAAACTCCTCTATGGGCAAAGTTGTTCGCAATTCCGTCCAAAGTTCGGGTTTTGCTTTGATGTTTACAGCAATCGCGGTGAGCAGATAAAGCTCATCATTCATTCGTACGGTTTTCAGCGGCGGCTCTCCCGTGTTTTCCCGTACATCTAACTTTTTTCCTTCGTGCCAAAATTTATAATCATTCAATACTGATCGAGCTTCCAAGCCGAAAAAGTCAGCTATCCTTCTAAAACAGGACTCTCTCTCCACTTCTGAATCCACCACGTCTAAAAACGGAAACAAAAAGGTCACAGCCTTTGCTTTCCCTGCCGAATCATTAGTGTTAAAAGAACGCTTACCTTGAGCCAAAAGAAACTCTATATCTAGTATACCAAATTTGAAAAAATTATTCAAGGCTTGTGCGCCATGAATTTTAAGAATATCGGCCGGGTCCTTACATTCCGGCATCTGTGCCTGCTTGTGATCCGCCACAGAGCAGGAAAGCCCGTTTTTACGGCAGATTAAAATAGCCTTGCAGGCGGCGTTTAGTCCCGCAGAATCGCTGTCAAAGCTAAGAATCACCCGATCCGCCCAGCGTTTTAAGAGTTTTGCCTGTTCGTCGGTAAACGCCGTCCCTAGGGGCGCTACGGCGTTGGTTAAACCTGCCTGATGCAGGGATATAACGTCCATATAGCCCTCCGCTAGTATAGCCGTCTTAGTTGCCCGCATCTCCTTTATTGCAAGGTCGATGGCAAACAGGGTTTCGCGCTTTTTGTAAACCGGAGATTCCGTTGAATTCAAATATTTGGGACCATCGCCCTGTAAAATTCTGCCCCCGAAAGCTACAACCTTGCCGTTTTTATTGCTTATCGGAAAAATCAAACGGTTGGAAAAAAAAGCGGTATGCGGGTTGTTTTTTGAAAAAAGACCGCTTTCCGCAAGAAATTCCGCAGAATAACCTTTTTTTGACAAAAAACCGAACAACCACGAGCGATCCGCAGGTGCGTAACCTAATTTAAACCGCTCTATGGTCTCTAAACTTATTCCCCTAGACAAAATATAGTCTTTTGCCGCTTTGCCCGCTTCATTTTTTAAGAGCAGATAGTTAAAACTACCGGATACACGGTTATATAGGTCGGTTAAACTGTCAAGTTTTTTAAAATCCTCGTTTTCCTCTGCGGAGCCGCCGGAGTTTTCGCGTATTATAGGCACTCCGAAACGTTTTGCAAGCGTTTCTATAGCTTCGGGGAAGGAGAGCCTGTCCGTCTCCATCAAAAAATTGATTATGCTGCCGCCTTTTTGACAGCCGAAACAATAGTATGTTTTTTTATCGGGGTCTACGGTAAAAGATGGTGTCTTTTCGTTATGAAAGGGGCAGCAAGCCCAATAGCGCCCGTTCTTTTTTTCAAGCCGTACATAATCGTTTACAACGGCTGCTGCGTCGAGACGGTTTTGCACTTCTAATATTGTCGATTCACTTATTCGTCCCACATTATAAAATATATCAAAATTTGCGTGTTTTTTAAATAGCTGTTCTTAGCTGCGTTCTACAGACAAGCGGCGGATATCAGCGCTTCCATTAGGGAGTCCCCCCGATCCGCTCGTACTGTTCAAAATCGGCAAAAAGGATGGTCTCATCTTTCAGTTCAGGAATGGAATTCATGCCGGCGGAGTCGGTAGTGATCTGCCGGTAGATGCCCCACTTGGGCCGCACAAAGGTAGTGCCCGACCGGATCATGATAAACGGTTCCGGGTTGTTCCAGTTCGCTGCCTTATATGTATATTCCAGCAGCTTCTTGCCATCGCTATGCCGGGTTACCTTGATCGAGTATTCCGGCGGATCGTCGTATAACACTTTTTCCTCAACCTGCACCCACTGGTTGAAAAAATCCGCCATGGGTATATTGTCCACAAGGTAGACGTTGCTGCTTGCCGTGCCGCCGCCGGCTGCGGGCGGCCTGTAAACCAACTGCACTACTTCGTTACCGTTGCTCTTTTTGCGCAGGTCCAGGGTAATGGTGGGAATTTCGTCGCCGCCTACAGGCTTGAGCTGATGGATGTGGGTAAAGCCTGAGGATGCGACAAAGCCCGGCGGTATTCTGAATTTCCAGACAAACTTGTGAGCCTCGCCCCTGACGCCTTTCAGTGTTTCAGGCGAATGGGCGTCACTTTTCATTTCGTTGCGCTGCCGGTCTACCCGTTCCGGACCTGAAGGGTCATCGTCCGGGGTACGGTGCAGGGTAAAAGCAAACACGTCCTTGTTCAACACCGAATCAAACTGCTGGGTGATGTGTTTTACATCGGGGTGCGCGGCGGTATAGGAAGACCTCGTCTCGTCGGGCGTCTCTATTTCGTAGCCTTTTGAACGGATAACGGCGTAGGCGTCCAAGGTTAAATCGGCACTCAGGTACACCGCAGGGTTCCAGTTTTCAGTTTCGCCGTCTTTCACTTTTTCGTCTTTTTTCTCAGACGACGGGGACGAGTAATTGGGGCAGGAGATCAGCGCCGCCGCCGTTACGAGACATACAAGAAGCAGGATAAGAGAAACCGCTTGTTTCATGTAATCTATTCTACCTCTTTTTCTATAAAAATAAAAGGATTTTTCACGATAAACGCATGAAAGAGGTATTATCATTATCGTGGGTTAGGAAAATTTTTCTTTACTTTCCTTCCGATAATGTTGTATATTTAAGTAGGAATATTTTTTATTTTAAGAAGGAGCAATTTATGAGTATTAAAAAATGCGGGGGGGGGGGGGGTTATAGCGCCCTCTAAAATTAGCAAAAAGCAGCGTATAGCGTGCTTTATAGCCGGAATAGCCCTGTTCACAGGTCTATCACTGGTATTCGTAACCTGTAGAGCCGAAACGCCAAATTATGCGGAAGAAAATAAAGATTTTAGAATAATAGACACCATACCATCAGATATAGTAGTTACATTCAAAAACGGCTGGGAAACTGAGCTTTACAACGGCGAAATGAATGACGATCCTTACACAAAATATAATATTCACTTAGGCGTAACACCTCAAACAATGAGAGCCGTTTACGATAAGACTGAAAAATTAGAGTACGACGAAGCTGTAAAAAAGTATAACAAACTCTTAGCGGACTGGAATGATTATGAGGCACGCCGAAATAGGGGCGATGAGGATTTAGCAGACTACCTGCCCGAAGAAGACCCGATTGAGCCAGTAGCGCCTACGGCAACCCTGCCCTACTTCCCCGGCTCTTCCGCAATTGATGAACACGGTGTAGAGCACAAATACGTCGGTAAACAGCCCGAGTGGGATTATCACACATTCATAGGGTGGGAAATCTATCCCGCATACCCGGATTCTGCAGGCGCTTATGAACTAACCCTTAACGGCGCGATAACCGCGGATGTTACGGCGGTGGCAAAGTGGGCGGATGCTCCCGCCCGTCCTTTTAAAGAAATCACGTTTCAAAAGGCGGACGGCTCCGGTGTTTTTGAAAAGCGTTTTGCAATTCCCACAGAATTCGCTTACGAACCTGATAACCTTCTTGCAGGGACAGATAGTGTGCCATGGGATGATGACGATGACCCCAATACCCCTGACATCTATATAACTTACGATGTAGGTAATGCAAAAATGGACAACGGAAATCCTATAATCTTAAAATATGAGGACTTTCAAATTCGGGAAAACTATGTGCGGGGCGGAACTGGAACTATAACTCAGAACGAACCGCGTGTACCTGTTTTTACGCGTGATCATTACAATGTCTCCGATACTCCTTGGAAAGACTCAAAAGGAGCTGCCATCAATCCGTTGGGAACGAATTTTGAAACCGACGCATTTGTATACCAGCAATGGTCGCCTAAACAATACATAATTACGTTTAACGGCAACGGAATAGGCGATACAATCAGTAGTTTAAATATAACGCTTACAGATCTTGACGCCCCTACCGTTGCCCAAAGCGGTTTGGTAGGAACGGATAAACGGCTTCCAACTTATGCGGGAACTGCAACGGTTGATAATTTAACATATTACACCTTTAGCCACTGGATGGATAACCCTGAAGGCGGCAATACGTACACAAACAAAACACAAATAACCGGCGATACCACGCTTTATGCCAAATGGGTCGTTGCAGGCGGCGCTGAATATGTATTCCCTGTTACAGGCGCAGTCCAAACATTTATGGTTCCCACAGCAGGTACCTACACAATTGAAGCATGGGGGGCGCAAGGCGGCGGCGAATCAGATAACACGGGGTTCTACGATGTCGGTGGTTTTGGCGGCTATTCTATGGGGACTATTAGCCTAACAGGAGGAACGCTTTATGTCTATGTCGGTTCTAAAGGCGCTGCCGGAGCAGCAGGCAATAATGGCGGTAATGGCGGTAATGGCGGATACAATGGCGGCGGTAATGGCGGTAATGGTGTCAACTATAAGGGGGGAAATGGCGCAGGCGGCGGCGGCGGCGCTTCCGATGTCCGTGTAGTAGGCGGCGATTGGGATAATCCAGACGGTCTAAGATCCCGCATCATTGTTGCCGGCGGCGGCGGCAGTGTCGGTCCCGGTTCCGCTCGCGGCGGCGCAGGCGGCGGAATAAATGGGGGGGCTGCCAACAACTCTCTAGCAGGCGCGACTCAGACTGACGGCAACGCTTTCGGCATAGGCGGTAATGGCGGCAATGGTAGGACCAGCGCTAATGACAATGGTGTAGAAGGACGCGGCGCAGGCGGCGGCGGTTACTATGGCGGCAGAGGCGGCGAAACTAATAATTACTTTGTAACAAATTCTTCAGGCTCCGGCGGCTCAGGCTACGTCAAGGGTATAACATCCGGCAATTCAACCATGATGTCCACTGCACCGGAATTTACGGGTTTAGAATTTACAGGCGGCGTAACAACAGCCGGACTACACACAGGCAACGGCAAGGTGGTTATAACCTTCATACCGCAGCAGAACTAAAAGGTTAGAGCTTAAAAATGAGGGCTAGGTACTTTCCCTAAGGGGATGGTATCTAGCCTTTTTTGTATTTGTATAAGAGATCACGGAGAACACAGAGCGTAAATTGATTTTTTATTTCTTTTCTCTGTGATCTTTGTACTCCTTCTTCGCTTTGTGGTTTTTATTAAAATATTTCCGGTAAAAAAATCTCCTGCCATACAAGCGTTATGCGGAATTTCGCCGTACATAGGGTACTAAATCTATATGGAGGCATTATGGAAAAAGAATTAGTATCCCTGCTAAACGATTATGTTTTTAAACTTGTCTTTGGCGATCAGAAAAATATCAAAAATTTGGAAAGCCTTTTAAAAACTATTCTCGATCTGCCGCACGAGGAATACGCGGGGCTTACCATCGTAGACCCTTTTTTAAAGCGGTTATGGAAAAACGACAAAATGGGCATCTTGGATGTAAAAGTACTCACCAGGAGCAAAAAGGTGATCAATGTCGAGCTTCAGATTGAGTTTCTTAGCGTTATGCGAAAGCGTGTGGTGTATTATCTGGCAAAATTGATAGCCGAACAACTAAAAAGCGGTTTTGATCACGGCAAAATACAGGAAACCATCTGCATTGTAATCTGCAACCACTCACTGGGATTTGCTTCACCGGACTATTTAAACACTTGGACAATGAACAACAAAAAAGACGGCGAACAATTTACAGATTTGATGAAAATAGTTACAATTGAATTAAGCAAACTACCGAAAGAAGATGACGGTAAGGCGGTCTGGCCGTTTTTGCAGTGCTTTAAATGTAAGCGCAAGGAGGACTTTGATATGTTGGCAAAGAAACACCCCGAAGTAAAAGAAATCGCAGTTCAGGTAAAAAAGCTCTCGTTTTTTGAGCGGCACCGCATGATAGCGGAGAAAAAAGCGATGTGGCGTGCCGACCTCCGCGCTATGATGACCGACGCCCGCGAAAGCGGACTTTCCGCAGGCAGGGAAGAAGGTCTTTCCAAGGGCGCTGCCCAGCGCGAGCAGTTACGACAGGAAATCGAACGGCTTAGGGAAGAAAATGCCCGATTGCGATCGTAAATAATTTACATATAATACAGATTCTTGGCTCTTATGCGTTTATCGTGGGGAGCGCCCTATTGACATTATTTTTGTTGGGGGCTAGTGTATGTATAGACATATACATCTTGTTGATTAAAAGGCTGCGTCGACAGCCTTTTTTTTTAAACATGAGGTTGGCGGATTATGCGGTACACAAAAAGGGCGGCAGACCCTTTGTATGACAGTTTGGAGCCGGTGGTTAAGGGCTTGGGAATGAGCCTTATTGAATTGTCGGTATCCAAACACAAGGGTAGTGTTCAGATACGCATTTTTGTTGACGGCGGAGGAGCGGCAGTCGGAATTGATGATTGTTCGCGTGTTCACCGCGCCTTGCTTCCCAGGCTGGAGCTTAATTTCGGACAGCAGGACTTGTATGTGGAGGTGTCGTCGCCCGGTATAGAGCGTCTTATCAAAGACGGTTCTGAATTTGAGTACTACCTTGGCAGGGGAGTACGCTGTTACCGGACGGATATTTCAGACTGGACAAGCGGTATTCTAAGCAGTGCCGATGAAAATATGGTTGTTTTAAAGGAGAAAGATGGCAAAATGACGAGCTTACCTTACGAACTTATTGCAAAGGCAAAATTATATTCCGGCGTGGAAGGACTGGGAAAAGAGGCGGCACTGTAATGGCAAAGGATGTGTCGGAAGCAATTCAGCAGATCATTCAAGAGCGTAATATCTCCGAAGATTTGGCACTGCAAATAGTGGAAAATACGATTTTGGCGGCGTATAAAAAGAAATTCGGCGGTACGGATAATGCTGTTGTCCGGTTTGAAGATGATAATAAAAAAGTCGCTATTCTAGCAAAAAAGAAAATAGTAGACGGCGTTTATGACCCTGTTACGGAACTTGAGCTTGAGGAAGCGCGCGGGCTTGACCCCGAGGCGGAGGAAGGCGACGAAATCCTTATCGAGCTTGATCCAACCAATTTCGGAAGGTTGGCGGTTCAAAGCGCAAAGCAAACGGCTAATCAGTATATACGCGATATAAGGAAGGATAGTCTTTATTCGGAGTACAAGGACAAAGAGGGCGAGATCATCATCGGCTACTATCAGCGTGAGCGAAACGGGACTATTTATGTTGACCTTGGAAAAATTGAGGGGACTTTACCAAAAAAATACCAGTCGCCCCGCGAGATTTACCATGTAAACGACCGTATTAAGGCTTTGATCCACAAGGTTGAAAAAACGGAGACGGGGCTTCAGGTGATTCTTTCCCGCTCTCATTCCGATTTTGTACGCGCAATTTTCGAGCTTGAAGTGCCGGAAGTTTACGACAAGACAATAGAAATTCATAAAATTGTGCGTGAGGCGGGCTACCGTACCAAACTTGCGGTTTATTCAACCAGAGATGATGTTGATCCGGTGGGCGCTTGTGTCGGTTTGAAAGGGCAGCGCATACAGTCGATCATTCGGGAGCTTGAAGGTGAAAAGATCGATATTCTGAAATACGACCCCGATCCGCAAACCTTTATCAAAAACGCGCTTTCCCCTGCGGATGTCCGCGAGGTTATCATTTTGGATGAGGGAAAACATCAAGCACTTGCTGTTGTCAACGAAAATCAACTTTCACTTGCTATAGGCAAGCAGGGGCAGAATGTCCGGCTTGCAAACCGGCTTTCCGATTGGAACATTGATGTAAAGACTATGGCTCAATTTGAGGAGATGGATATTTCCAGTGAATCCCGCAGGGCGGTTTCCCGTCTTTTTGGCGACGACGAGTACGAAGAAGTTATTTCAAGAATTTCGGAATTGCCCAATGTTGATGCTGCCGTTTCAACTATTCTACTTGAAAACGGAATTGAATTTATCGAGGATTTCCTTTATTTGGATGCCGAGAAACTGGCGAAAATTGAAGGTATCAACGAGGATCAAATTTCCGCGCTGCGCTTACTCATCGAAGAGTTTGTAGAAGTTGTTGAGGAGCAGGAAGGCGAAGTTGACGGGGAAGATGAAGCGGCGGAGGAAGAGCCGGAAGCCGAAGTTCAATCTGAAGCGCCCGCTCCTGCCGATGAGCCTAAGGCGGAGGCGGAAGAAGATGAAGAAGTTTATGAGTGCCCTGAGTGCGGAGCTAAGATCACTACAGATATGACAAAATGCCCGAAATGCGGGATAGAAATAAGTTTTGAATATGCGGAATAGGAAGGAACATGGCGCAGGAAACTGACAATACACAAAAACCCAAAGTTGAGCTGATTAAACGTTCAAAGGAACCGGAAGAAAGCACAAAAACGGATACGGCCGAACGAAAAAAAGTCGTTATTGTAAAAAAACGGGCTGCGCCTCCTCAAAAAAACCGGGCACAGGAGGGTGCGGCTTCTTCCGTGCCGGAAAAACCGGCGTCAAAAGTAACTGTCGTTGCACGAAACGAGACGGTCCCGGCATCTGAAAAACCTTCCGCCGCCGAAACAAAAGAATCCGATGTGATCCTTATAAAAACTACGCCTAAACCGGATGCCGCGCCTGAAAATAACGCGGCGGAGAAAAAAACTACGCCTGCCGGTACTGCGGTTTCTGCAGGGCAGGTTTCTTTTCTGGCTCCAACCCAGCGCCCTGCGGTACAGGCAGGACGTGTAGGCGGTAAATTCATAGGTCCCAAACCGCCGCGTGCCGACGGTGAACGCAGACCGGCGGCTTACAGCAAAACCGGAGCAAGGGGCGGGACTAATGCCAAAACAGGCAGCGCTCCGTTTAACAATGAAGGCGGCTATGCGGGCAGAGCGCCCTACCAAGGCGGCGGCGTTCAAACCGGCGGCGGCAGCGGCGGCTATCAGGGCGGACGCGGGCAGGGCGGCTTTAACAGGCAGCAGACAGGCGCTCCGCATACGGGCGGCGGCTTTAACCGACAGGGCAATGATTCTGCGGGAGGAAGACGCCCATATCAACCGGGTGGAAACACGGGCGGGCAGGGTTTTCAGCGTCCGCCGTTTCAGCGTCAGGGCGGCGGTTTCGGCGGCAGACCCGGCGTAGGCAATAACGCGGCTCAGCCGCTTCTGCCTTTAGACGGAAAAACCCCGGGGAAACGTGCGTTTAAGGCAAAAAAACCGGTTTATCAGCGCCGCGACAAAGAATTGGAGATGGAGGCAAAACTCCTTCAAACCAAAAAACGTGTTGCGATTATGGCAAATCCGGTTCCGAAATCCATCGACATCATGGAAGTTATCTCGGTTTCCGAGCTTGCACGTAAAATGAATTTAAAGGCATCCGACCTAATCGCCAAACTTATGAGTATGGGGATGATGGTAACTATAAACCAGCAGATTGATTCGGAAACGGCAACCTTGCTGGCAGCCGAATTCGGCGCCGATGTAAAAATTGTAAGCCTATACGATGAAACACTAATAGAAACAGAAAACGACGATGCGGAAACAATGACGCCGCGTCCGCCGGTTGTAACGGTAATGGGACACGTCGATCACGGTAAAACAAAGCTGTTAGACGCAATCCGCAGCGCCGATGTAGTCTCCGGTGAGTTCGGCGGAATAACTCAGCATATAGGCGCGTATATGGTAGAAACGCCGATGGGCAACATCACCTTCCTGGATACCCCGGGACACGAAGCCTTTACCAGAATGAGAAGCAGAGGCGCGCAGGTAACCGACATTGTAGTCCTTGTCGTCGCGGCAGACGACGGCGTAATGCCTCAAACTATAGAGGCAATAAATCACGCAAAAGAGGCGGATGTCCCAATCATCGTAGCGGTAAACAAAATGGATAAACCGGAAGCGAACCCCGACAGGGTAAAAAGCCAGCTTTCGGAATTGGGATTACAGCCTGAGGAATGGGGCGGGCAGACTATGTTTGTCGAGCTTTCCGCCTTAAAGAAAACCGGTATTGATAAACTAATCGAAGCGATACTACTGCAAGCCGAAATCCTTGATCTGCGTGCAAATTATAATAGGAGCGCGGAAGGAAAAATTCTTGAATCACGCATAGATCACGGAAGGGGCATAGTTGCTACCATCATGCTGGAAAAGGGTACGCTTGAAATCGGCGACAGCTTTGTAGCGGGCGTTTGGCCTGGCAAGGTTCGGGCTATCTTTAACGATAAGGGTAAAAAAATTGAAGAAGCGACACCCGCGATGCCCGTCGAAGTACTGGGTTTTGAAGGTATACCAAATGCCGGCGATCCCCTGCAGGTTGTGGAAGATGAAAAAACGGCGCGCGGCTTTTCCGCAAAGCGTCAGGAACTTAAACGTTTTGAAGATGCAAAAAATGTAAGAAAGATCACGCTGGATAATCTTTACGATACTATAAGCGAAGGCGACATACAGGAATTAAAAGTAATAATCAAAGGCGATGTACAAGGCTCGGTGGAAGCGTTACGCGCAAGCCTTGAAAAACTTTCTACAAAAGAGGTAAGGCTTAACGTAATACAGGCGCTGCCCGGCGCTATCAACGAAGGCGATGTAAACCTTGCCGCTGCGTCTAACGCTATTTTGATAGGCTTTAACGTACGCCCGACGCCGAAAGCAAAAGCCCTTGCGGATCAGGAAAAAGTTGACGTTAGGCGTTACAATATTATCTACCGTGTTGTGGAAGAAATGCAGCAGGCAATGGAAGGAATGTTAAAGCCCGATACAAAAGAAGAAGTTATTGCCAATGTAGAAGTAAGGAACGTATTCAAAATGTCAAAGTCCGGTATCATAGCAGGCTGTTATGTGCTGCACGGTACCGTAAAACGTTCGGCAAGCGTCAACGTAATCCGCAACGATACGGTGATACATACGGGAAAAATCGCGTCTTTGCGCCGTTTTAAAGATGATGTTAAAGAAGTTGCTTCCGGCTTTGAATGCGGCATGGGTATAGACAATTTTGAAGATGTTAAAGTAGGCGATGAGCTTGAAGTATTTGAGATTGTCGAAGTTGCCCGTCATCTATAGTTGTTAGGCTAATTTATTCCCTTTATGCGCGGCATCTTGCCTTTAGAATAGATTTGAGTTCCCGCGCGCGGGTTTTCCGCACGGCGGCGTTCTATCTCGTTCTGCATGATCTGCCTAACGGCTTGTGCATACTCTTTTACGGATTTTAAATTCGGCTCCCCGTTTTCGTCAAAATTAACATGATCTTTTGGGTAAACAGGATCAAGGACTACAACTTTCATTTTTGGAAATTTTCTGCCAAGTGCCGTCCCTTTTGGAAAAAGTCCGTCGTAAAAAACAGAAACAGCCGGAATAACAGGTATGTTTAATTTTGCCGCGATAAAGAATGCTCCGCTTTTAAAAGGAGCAATCTCCTGATTATGCGTATAACACTCACCTTCGGGATAGAAGTGCATAAAATGATGCCGCTTTAATGCCCGCTCACTAATTTCAATAATCCGGTCTATGCCCCTTCCTCCGGGCGGCAGCGGTATTCCGCCCAGTAAGCGTGTAAATGTACCCAAAAAAGGGGCTTCCACGGTTAATTCAAGCATTGTATGCCAAGTCCTGCGGGGAAGCACGGCACCGCACGCTATTACCGGGTCTAAAAATGTCGTATGGTTTGAAACAAAAACGGCATTACCTTTAAACAGCCTAATCTTGTTTGTATTTTCGTATCGAACCGAATAAAGAAAAATATTTACCAGCTGAGCTATAGGCCAGACAATATAAAATGTCAGCCCCGAGAGAAGCCTAAAACGAATCGAGAAATCAATTAGGGGCATTCCCCGTCTGTAACGCATTAACTTACTACTCTGCCTTTCCAAACAAAGCCTTTACCGGAAACCGTCCTGAACCACGACCACAGAGACATGAAAAGTAAATTAACGTATAAAACAGGCCACAAAAAAGCGCCCCAAAAATTTATTCTGCGTCCTATAAAAAGTGTAAGCCATGTAATTGTCGCCAGAATGTTTACAATACCGCACTGCAAAAGATACGGGCTGTCAACAGCGGCAAGAATAAATAAAAGCGGAAAAGGTAAAATAAAAAACAGCAAAACTGCAATGGCAATAATAAAAATTATAAAGTGATTTTTGCCTACAAAATCAAAAATGTTTTTTCCGATTCCTTGTATACCGGCACTGTATCCTTCGTACATACGGCAGCGTACCTGATTCGTAATATCCAAAAACTCGGTAACATAACCTTGAGACTTAACATTGCGTGACATATAAACATCTTCCGTGGTTTTATCTTTAAATGAATCAAAACCGCCTGTTTTATCGTAAACATCATGTTTAATCGCTATAAACTGTCCTACGGCGGCGGAAAAATAACCCAGTTTAATAATGTGATTTAAAAACATAGGAATAACAAATCCTGTTAAAAAGAACATTATTGGCACGGTTGTAATTTCACCAATCGTTCTAAGCTCCTGTCCTACATAACCGGAAATAAAATCCGCCCTTGATGTTTCAAAATTTGTAGCAACCCATGAAACGCTTGTGGGACCATGAACTGTATCGGCATCCGTAAAAAGAATGTACTCGCCCTTTGCTTTTTTCATTAACTGGTGCAGGGCAAAAGGTTTGCCGTACCAATCGCTTGGAAGCGGGTCACCTTTAAAAACATGAACCCTTGTGTCTTCTTTTTCTATACGCTGCAGTATATTCCATGTCTCATCGGTGGAATTATCATCAATAACAAGGATCTCATAGTTTTTGTAAGTTTGATTTCTAAGCGAAAGAAGACAGCGTTCAATATTTTTTTCTTCGTTACGCGCCGGAACAAGAACCGATATAAGCGGCCCGTTAGTCAACGACGGAGCCTGAGTTTGGGCCCTCATGCTCAAAATATTTATAGTTGACATTAAATAAAAGTAGACGCTTATAGTAATCATAACTATAAAATATATTTTTAAAAGCAGCTCAATTTCCGGCATAAACGCCCCTCTCTATTCTGTTTCATATTTTATGGATAGGTCTCTGCCTGTTAGTAGATCATTGGCGTATTTATTTGTCGGGTAAACGGAGAGGGCTTTATCTATCCAAGTTTTTGCTTCTTCAATTTTTTTTTCGCGTATATATCCGTACGCGAGCGCGGAATAAACATTAAAAAGGTCATCTTTTTGAGAATCGTAAGCGCCGTACAAAATTGCCAGCATATCATTTATGCCTTTTTTAACATTACTAAAAGGAGGCGGCGCGTATACCCAGCGGCTTGCAATTAAATACTGCGCACCGGCGTTTCTGCTGTTCAGTTTTAACGAATTTTTTGCGAATTTTTCTACGTCAAGCCCGTTGAGCATCACCCAGCCTACCGGTTTTAGCGTACAAAGCTGACTTATATTCGCCGCCCTCATCTCCCAGCCGGTGGACGAGGGCTGTTGTTTTATTGATTTTTCTGCAAATTCAAGACCTTTTTGATAGTGTTCCATAGCTATTTCGTTTTTCAACTCAAAATGATATATACGCGCCAAATAATATTCACACACCGAAAGGCTGTTATCAAGTTCAAAACCGGTGAGTATTTCCCGCGCAGTCTGTACGGTTTTAGCGGTAAGGAGTTCCGCCTGTGCCGCCGTATGAGTTTGCTCATAAAAGGCATCGCGCAGGGGAAGCAGAAAATCCGGCAGGGCTTCTGCATTCACGTATAGAGGACATATCATAAAAAAAAGAGCTAAAAATTTTTTTTTCATGGAAAAGATCATAGTTTTAATTGACTATATAAACAACCTCAATTTTTTTACTTTATGCAATCATCTTACCGGAAAGCATTATTTTGGGCTAGACTGCGGTGAAGTGTACTTCGCTTTGCTCTAGCCGGACACGTTTTAGTTTAATTTTTACTGTTTCGTTAGGCACAATACCGGAGGCTGAATGGGGTAAAGCCGTCTGTACTTCCAACCCCAGCTTAGGGATAAAGAGGACTGCAAGAGGTCCCTTGCGGTCGAGAAAAACCGCATCCCAAACACTGTCGATTTTATCGCTCAAATAAACCGCAATCCAGTACGCCCTGGAAGCCCTCTCGGCATGAACTCTTGAAATTGCTCCCCGGTCGGACTGAGCTATGCGGGCAAGGAGTTCATCGGTTTCGACAGGCGGTTTGCCCAGAAGAAATGCGCGTATCTGTTGATGCGCCAGAAGGTCTGTGTAGCGGCGCAGCGGGCTTGTAACCTGAGTGTAAATATCCAGTCCCAGCCCCCAGTGGAGACCGGGTTTGCAGGAAAGCGTACGCGGACGCATACAGCGGCGCAGTTGGTATGCCCCTGCCAGCCCGTCGAGAGGATTTGCCGGAAGATCGCCTGTTTCCTGGCTTACAAATGGAAAAGGCAGCTTATTTTTTAATGCCCAACCGGCAGCGGCTTCACCTGCAAGCAGCATACATTCCCGAACGGCAATTGCGGAGTGTGTGTCTTTTTGAGGATAGATGTCTACGGTACAGTCCTTTACAGTTATATGAATTTCAGGAAAGTCGATAAAAACAGCTCCGGCATCCGACCTGCGCTTTATATTCCGCTCTGCAAAATCAAAAAAAGGCTGAAATTTAATGTTTTCGTCGGCTTCCTCATAGCTTAGGCGTGTAATATGGACTTTTGAACGGACAATTTCCGTATTTATTATCTTTCCCTCGCCGTCAATTTTGATTATAAAACTTAACGCGGGCGAAATTTCCGATAAACCAAGCGCAAATACAGGCAAAGCTTCCTCGGAGATCATACGAAAAGTCCCTTCGGGAGTGTAAAATGTGGTTCCGCGTGAGCGCGCCTCAATATCCGCATCGGAATTCGGTATTATTGATGCCGTCGGGTCTGCAATATGGACAAAAAGAGTACAGCCGTCATTTTCGATTTTGATTGATACGGCATCGTCCGGATCTTCGCTCCAAACGGAATCAACGGCAAAAGC
The DNA here is from genome assembly GCA_025997755.1 of Spirochaetia bacterium. Next base: position 38,267 of record BNVA01000003.1, read on the forward strand.
ATCGAGACCGGAAAGATCTTCGCGATCCTCATCCGGCAGCGGGGGAACAGCGGCTTTAGCGGAAATTGTGCTTACATCAAAGCGGCTTGGATACGGATTAAAGAAAGGAGTCCAAACTCCGGTTTCCAGCAATAATTTATGAGCCGCTGTAGGCTCTTCCGAAAGACCGGCATCGTGCATCGTTCTGCTTTTTTCAGTTAAGCCCATGGCTAGAGCCTTAACATCCTGCAAAAAATGTTCATCTTCCGGCAGTATTAGTTTGTTTGTTTTTAAGCGATCCGTTTCTTTTAAGCGATCTATGAAAGCCGTTCTTTCCGCAGCCTCGTTTTGCTTTACACTGCGTTTTTTTATTTCGGCTTCAATATCTTCTTTTGGACGCGGCAATATCTGTCCTGAACCGGCGCTGCCGGAAAAATACAAACCGTCGGCTAATAGGAGGTAGGCGTTCCACGCGCTTTTGGCAGTCCATTCATTCCAAGCAAGGTCTGCAATATCTTTAAGCGTAATAGCCGTGCCTTCCTGTACAAAAGAAACGGTAAGTTCCCAAACTTCGTTAATATCCGTTTCCGGCGGAGTGTTTTCAAGTTCATTTAAATTTGTGAGGGGACCTTCGTGCAGTATAAAAATATCTTTTTCGCGGACTTTTACCTGCGATCCGTCCTGCAATTTGATATTTATTTTTTCACCTGCATCCGTAACAAGGGCAGGTTTGTTTTTGTAAAGGGCAAGGCTGTTTTGTTTTATCATCATTCCCATTCTATAGTAGCAGGAGGCTTACTGGATATGTCATAACTTACCCTGCCTATTTCCGGTACTGAGTTTGTTATAAGCGTGGATATTTCTATAAGGTCTTTTGAAGGGAAGGGGTAGACATCGGCCGTCATTCCGTCGGAGGAGCAAACGGCGCGAAGGGCTAGAACCCAGCCGTATTTGCGTACATCGCCCGCAACCCCCACCGACTTGATAGGCAGCAGAACGGCGAATGCCTGCCATATATCATCATAAAGACTTTTTTCGCCATTCGGTGCGCGGCGTTTTTTTAGCTCGCCTATAAAAACCGCATCGGCTTCGCGGAGTATGCGGCATTTTTCCTGTGTAACTTCGCCCAAAATACGCACGGCAAGCCCCGGTCCCGGAAAAGGATGACGCATGACCACTTCCGCATCTAAATCAAGCAGTCTTCCGAGTGCGCGTACCTCGTCTTTGTAGAGCTTGTCCAGAGGTTCGATTATACGTCCGGCTTTGCGTTTTGCCTCAACAAGAGCGCTTCCCACATTGTGATGGCTTTTTATCAGATGGGCTTTATTTCCT
>BNVA01000004.1 GCA_025997755.1 Spirochaetia bacterium
CGGCATTCAAAAGATGAAGTGTGAATCCTGCGACGCGGAGTTTGAACTCAGCGCTCTCGAGCAATACCAGAAGGAGCTGTCCGAGCCTAAAACCGATAAATTCGGCTGGGAAAAATACGGGGCGGCTTCAGGCAGCGGCGACTGGGAATCGGGCGAGCTTGACGCGATGGCAGTTAATTCCTGTTCATCTTGCGGCGCGGAAATCGTCGGCGACAAAAACACCGTCGCCACAATTTGCCCATATTGCGGTAATACACAAATAGTTCAGGCAAGGGTTACCGATATGCTAAAGCCCGACTATGTTATCCCCTTTAAGCTGGACAAAAAGGCGGCAAAGGCTGCCCTAAAGAAATTTTATGCAAAAAAACGATTGTTGCCAAAATTCTTTGAGCAGGAAAACCACATAGACAGCATTACCGCTATTTATGTACCGTTCTGGCTATTCGATGCCGATACCACCGTCCATATCCACTACAACGCTACCAAAGTTACACATTCGTCGGACTCAAACTACAACTATACCAAAACCGGCCATTATTCCTGCGTTAGGGACGGTTCCCTAAGTTTCAAACGGATTCCTGTTGACGGTTCTAAAAAAATGGACGACACCTACATGGACTCCATCGAGCCTTTCGATTACACGCAGATGAAAGAATTTTCCAGCGCATATCTATCCGGATATTTGGCGGATAAATATGATGTTGATGCCGAGCAGAGCAAACCCCGCGCAAACGAGCGGATCAAGGAGTCTGTAGAAACTGAATTCCGCAAAACGCTTTCCGGTTACACTTCGGTTGCGGTTGCAAACACCCGCATACAATTTTCAGGCGGCACTGTACACTACGCTCTTTTACCCGTATGGATGCTTAACACAAAATACCAGGGGCAAATGTATGCTTTTGCAATGAACGGTCAAACCGGAAAACTTATTGGAAAACTTCCAGTGGACAAGGGCAGATTTTGGGGTTATTTCGGGGGAATTGCCGGTATCATCGGCGGCATTGCTACGGCGCTTATGGTGGCATTAAGGATATTCTTATGAAAAAAAGTTTTTCAATTTTCTGGACAATATTTGTTCTTATGTTCCTGCCTGCAGCTATTTTTTCACAAGACAAGTATGTAATTGATAATGGAAACCGCTTAAACGAAAGTGAAATAAACGCTCTTAACGAAAGGCTTACCTCAATAAAAAATACCTATAAATTTAATGTGGTAATTCTAACCGAAAAGGAAATGGCCGACTGGGAAGAGGAGGAACTTTTCGCAGACAATTTTTTTAATGATAAATTTGGCTACGAAAGCCCCGGCGTGCTTTTAATCTGGGGCGTGAATCTTGGCTGGCTAATCTTAACTTACGGCAGAGGGCCCATGGGCGGGAATGCTATAATAGACAGAGACGCACTTATTGAGGCAGGCAAAGATTATCTTGTCAATTATCTTATTTCGGATACCAATAGAGCATTCAGCGCCTTTATTGACGATGTAGAAAAATATCTAGTTCATGCGGCACAAAAAATTTATGTCAATGACGGTCTGCATATTTTAACCGGCGATCAAATTAACGCGCTTAATGCAAGGATTACGGCAATTAAAAACGCCTACGACTTTGATGTTGTTCTTGTTAGCGAAGAGAGCATATACGGCGAAGAACCAATGGTTTACGCCGATGACTTCTTCGATTACCGGTACGGCGGTTTTGGCAATGGTGAAAATGGCGGCGTACTAATGCTATGGGTAAAGGATATCAGGTGGGCATGGTTCAGCGGATTCGGCCTAACCCCGCTTGGCGGCGAAACCGTTTTTAACGATTTTACCATTGGGGTATGCGACAAACACATTGACAAGTATCTTAAAGCCGACGAGGGCGGCGTCGATGATATATACGGTATGTATAACCGCTTTCTTGACGATGCTGAAAAATTCCTAAAACTTGCGGCACAAGGAAAAAGCTATAACATTCTTTACGAATACCTGCATGTCTTTTTAATTATCCTATGGGCAATAGCCCTGCTCATTAGTCTTATTGTTGTAAATGTATGGAAAGTCGGAATGAATACCGCACTTGGAAGCAGGGAAGCCGCCGCCTACATAGTGCCGGGGAGTCTTAAAGTTACCAATAAAAACGACACCTTTTTATACAGCACCGTATCTAAAACAGCAAAGTCATCATCTTCTTCAAGCGGGGGAAGCAGCGGAGGTTCCCATCGCTCCAGTTCAGGAAGAAGCCACAGCGGCGGCGGCGGCAGACATTAGAAGTTATGCCGCGTTCCCTTTACAGAAAAGTTGTTTTGGGTGTAGACTTGAACGGTAAATCTGGAGAGATGGCCGAGCGGTCGAAGGCGCACGCTTGGAAAGCGTGTGATCCGCAAGGATCCGAGGGTTCGAATCCCTCTTTCTCCGAGAGTCGAATTTGGAGAGATGCGAGAGCGGTTGAATCGGACGGTCTCGAAAACCGTTGAACTCGCAAGGGTTCCGAGGGTTCGAATCCCTCTCTCTCCGGTATGAGAGCTACAAAAGCATTAATCCATTTGGATAATTTCACCGCCAATATCAAAGCGGTACGCGATCATTTAAAGACCGCCGGTTCTTCGTCTCCGCTCCTATGCGTTCCGGTAAAAGCCGATGGATACGGACATGGCGCTGTTCCTGTTGCCCGCGCGGCATTGAAAGCCGGTGCGAACTTTCTGGCTATAGCTACGGTTGACGAGGGTGTAGAGCTGCGCGACGCGGGAATAGACAGCCCAATACTGCTATTATCGCAGGCTTTGCCATCCGAAATGGAAACCGTCGCGGAACATTCACTTAGCCCTTTTGTTGCCGACAAAGATGCGGCAAAACTCATTGCCGATGCCGCGGCAATGACGCGGAAAGGCAAAAAACTGCCCGTTCATATAAAGATAGACACAGGCATGGGACGCATGGGCTGTTACCCCAACGAAGCGGCGGAATTGGCCGCCTGTATCGCCTCTTTCGGCAGCTTGGAGATTGCGGGAACAGCAACCCACCTTGCCGTTTCTGATAGCGCTGTCCCGGACGACATCGCATACACAAAAAAACAGATCGAAAAGTTTAATCAGGCAGTAAATTCTATCAAGGCTGCCGGTTACAACCCGGGAATTGTTCATGCGGCAAATACAGGCGCAGCCATAGCTCACAGCGATGCATGGTTCGATATGGTACGCCCTGGAATACTCCTCTACGGCTATCCGCCCGGCGGCATAACGCCCCGTTTGCTGGTAAGACCCGTAATGGAAGTGGTTACAAATATCGTTTTTATAAAACAGGTAAAAAAAGGCGACTCGATCTCTTACGGCAGAACTTGGACGGCTCCGCACGACACGGTAGTGGGCATAATTCCCATAGGTTACGGCGATGGACTGCCCCGCATTTTGAGTAAAGATTTTGACTTTACGATAAACGGCATTCAGTATCCGCTCGCGGGACGTATCTGCATGGATCAGTGCATGATAGATTTAGGAGCGGACACAGACGTCAAACGCTGGGATGAGGTAAGCGTTTTCGGCGGGGCTTATCCTGCGGCGCATAACGCCGCCACCATAGCGGCAAGGATCGGCACCATACCCTACGAAATAACCTGTAACATAAACAAACGTGTTGCAAGGGTTTATGTGTAAACGGCAACGCGAAATGTACGTTGACAAAAATACAATATTGAGCTAATATAATAACACTTAAGGAGTTTAAAATGAAAAAAATAATTATTGCATTATTTATAAGCGTTTCTATGACGGCGCTGATATTTGCTCAAAATAAACAAATAGAAGAACCATTTACAGGAACATCACTTGAAATTGCAAACTGGATAAATTCACATGACAAACAATTTCGATCAATCGCCAGTGATGTAAGTAAGGTTATTGCTTATTCCGGATCAACAGAAGCCTTAAATCAAGATAATTTTACTGCATCATTTTATGAATATAAAGATTTATCAAAAGACCAAATTGGTACCGTACTGGAATTGACTGATAATAAATCCGGCAAAGTTATTTATGTTGTTTGGACAAATGAGGCTATCGGGGATGATGCTGTATTTTATAACGATCCGGATAAGGCTCAGTTGGACGTTAGTGTTGCATCACGAGGACGATCCTATGGCATGAGTAATGATACAAAAAAATATGTGCGTTCACTAATTAAAGAATTAAAATAATAACCGCCGCACCTCCCAATTACCGTGTTATACAAATATCATTACAGATTTTATTTGTATTGTTGTTATATTGCGCGGTGTAGTTATTTATATGAAAAAGAAAACAGCCGTTTTAGGCGCGACAGGTTCCATCGGAAAAAACACTCTTGATGTACTACGCGGCGCTTCCGGTAAATTCCAGCCGGTTTTATTTTCCGCAAACAGCGATGCTGCGGCATTACTGAAACTTTCAAAAGAATTCCCGTGCGCCAAACTTGCTTTAACCGGAAAAACAAAAACGGAAGATAACATTCTTTCAGGCTTGCCGGCAGGTACGGTATTTTACGGAAAAGAAGGACTGTTAGACGCAATAAAAATCTGCGGAGCTGATATTGCGGTAAACGGAATAGCCGGCGCCGCAGGGCTTGTGCCGTCGATTGCCGTTTTAGAAAGCGGTGCAGACCTTGCCCTTGCAAACAAAGAGACAATCGTTATGGCAGCGCCGTTAGTTTTCAAAAAAGCAAAAGAAAACAATGCTAAGATCATACCGGTTGATTCAGAACATTCCGCGATTTTTAATTTGATAAACGCTCACGGCAGGGAAGCGTTAGACGAAATAATTCTTACCGCATCAGGCGGCCCATTCCGCAATTACACAATCGAACAACTAAAAAACGTAACGGTGAAAGACGCACTCTCTCACCCTACTTGGAGCATGGGAACAAAGATAACGGTAGATTCGGCAAGTCTTGCAAACAAGGGGCTTGAGGTTATCGAAGCGGCGCGGCTATTTGATATGCCGGGCGAAAAAATAAAAGTTACCATTCATCCGCAAAGCATCGTTCATTCGATGATCCGTCTTTCAGACGGTGCTGTATACGCGCAGCTTTCACGCCCCGATATGCGCCTGCCCATTCACGAAGCCCTAAATTATCCTGCCGTTACAAAATCCGCTTGGGGCGTTCTCGATTTTGAAAACCTCACTTTGACTTTTGAAAAACCAGATTACAAACGTTTCCCGCTTTTAAAATTTGCCTACGATGCACTTAACGCCGGCGGGCTTTGGACTGTGGCGTATAACGCGGCAAACGAGACGGTGGTTCACGCCTTTATCAATAAACAAATTTCCTTCCTTGAAATTCCTTCGATAGTCGAGTATGTTTTAAATAAGGACTGGGGAGGTAAGCCGGATGACTTGCCTTCGATAATGGACGCAGATAGAAAAGCAAGGGAAGCTGCATTAGGGGTGTTATGTTAGTTGTAAAAATATTATTAGGTTTGGCAGGTCTTGGCGTAATTGTATTTGTCCATGAATTGGGACATTTTCTTGCAGCGCGCCTTGTGGGTATTGATGTAGAAGCATTTTCCATAGGCTGGGGAAAACCCATCCTTACAAAAAAAGTAGGCGGCACCGAGTACAGACTGGGTATTTTTCCGGTGGGCGGCTACTGCAAGATGCGCGGCGACAATGATTTTCAAAACGCCTATCAAAATAATCTTGACGCTATACCGGCGGAAAAAGGCAGCTTTTTTTCCGTAAAACCTGTAAGCCGTATTATTGTAGCCTTCGCCGGCCCTTTTTTTAATTTAATTTTCGCGGTTCTTGTCTTTTCCGTTATCTGGGGCGTTGGATTTGAATTTACAACAATGGATAACAAAATTGTACTTGTTTCCGACATTCAGCATGAAGAAAGTTACCCTGCCGATAAAGCGGGCTTAAAATCCGGCGATAAAATTATTGCGATTAACGGAAAACAAATTGATAACTACCGCGACATACAAAGTGCCATTGCCGTAAATGCGGAAAAAAAACTGCGTATAACGGCTCTGCGTAACGGCAGGGAATTTGAAGTACAGGCGGAGCCGGAGTTAGACAAAAATACCGGAGCAGGGCGGCTGGGCGTTTACTTCTGGGCAGACCCGCTTGTAGACAGCGTGCTGCCGGACAGCGCCGCATCTATGGCGGGAATTAAAAGCGGGGATCGTATAACAAAAATAAACGGCGTTGATTTTCCTTATTCTGTTGCATTGTACTCAATTTTAAATGAACAGCCAGCTGTAAAAAGTCTGCAAATAGAGCTTGAGAGGGACGGAAAAATTATCAACACGGAATTAGTTCTGCCTGCGGAAGACGAAGACAGCCGTTTAGGAATTGTATGGCAGGCAGTTAAATACAAGACGCCGCGCTATTCAATTTTCACCGCCGCCGCAAAAGGTTTTAGCGAAACTTATGATACATTTATTGTTTCCATACGCAGTCTTGCGTTGTTGTTTAAAGGCATAGACCTTACTCAAGCGGTGTCGGGACCGGTGCGTATAACGTATATGGTCGGCGAGATTGCAACCGAAAGTTTTACAGACAGCATAGGGGAAGGACTGCGTAACATAGGAAACTTCCTTGCCCTAATCTCCATAGCGTTAGCCGTAATGAATCTTCTGCCTTTGCCGGTTCTTGACGGAGGCTTAATTGTTTTATTCATCATAGAAATAATAAGACGCCGCCCTTTACATCCACGCTTTATAAGCGTTTTTCAAACAGCCGGGGTGGTTATAATAGGCGGACTAATGTTATTTGCCGTTTTTGGGGATATTATTTTTTTAGTTAAACGTTAGGTACACTTATGCGGATATTTATTTTTCTGCTTGTATTTTTTGTTTTACCATGCGCTCATTCACAACAAATCAATGACTGGGCTATTCATCCTTCAAAAGATTTTGTCGCTGGTGCGCACAGGGGAAATATAACCGGCATTGTACAGACGGACAAAGATCATGTTTTAACAGGCGGCGCAGACGGCTTCTTAATCTTGTGGAACGAAATTACAAAAAAAGCGGAAGAACGCTTTCAGGTAAGTCCTTATTCTATAAATTCAATAGCTCTTAGAAAAGGGAAAAAAGAGATTGCTGCTGCGGAAAGTGATAACTTCGGATTAAATTATGTTTCCGTGTGGAATTATGAAAAAAAAGAAAAGTTATTTTCATTTGCCGTAAACAGTACAATTCTTTTCTGCGATTATTCGTATTTAGGTAATTTTATTATAATCACAACATCGGGACAGGGTCTTTTGCTGTTAGATGCAAATACAGGAAAAGCAATCGAACATAGCATAAGTATAAATTCCGATGTTACCTTTGCGCTTACAAGCAATTCCGAGCGTACCTTGATGACATATTCAAGCTCAGGAACAATTTCCTATTGGGATATGGAAAAGCAAATAGAAAAACAAAGCGTTTCCGTTCCGTCCAGATTAAAGTCACCTGCGGTATTTGGAAAAAATATGTTTTTCGCAGGATTCAATAACGATGGTTTGGTGGTTTTTAATGTTGTTTCGGGCAAGGTCTTAGCCCGTCAACGCTCCGTTCCGCAGGGAATAATTATTTCACCTAACGTAGAAGATGTCTTATTTTCAACAATTTCCGGTAATTCCAAGGGTCAGGTAAGTATCCGCACTTGGACCATAGACAAAAATGGTACACTTGTAAGCGGCAGCACAAAAGACTATAAGCTGGATACTGCTTCCTTTGTATGTGCTTTGTTTTCCGGCAATAACGAAGTTGTGTTAGGCACAAATAGCGGTACGCTTTATTTTACGCAAAACGGGGGCGGTAAGTTTGAGTTTAAAGAACAAAAACTTGTTAAGGACATTGCTGCATTCGATACGGCAATAGCATGGACAGGCAATAACAGCGGCGGATTTATTCCGGCGGATTTTTCAATACTTTTACGTACAAACGAAATAGATGTTTTTAATACAAATACGTCTAACAGGGTTTCTGTTAGTACTGTAAAAAAAGAAAACGAAGAATTTGATTTTTTATTTTGGCAAAACGAATCGTTGGTAACAAGCGAAAGAAATAATTTCCCGCTGGTTGCATCGGCAAATGGTTTTAAACAAGACGCCGACGGCACATATCAATATACAAAACCGGTAAAGTTTACCTCACGTTATGCGATACGTTCCGCATCGGTTTATGGAAGCAGCGCTCTTTTTCTTGATACTTCAGGCAATATCAGCGTTTATTCTACAGAGACAGGCGCTCTTTTATTCACTTATAAATCCGTTATTGCATACGATGCCGTCTTTGCCGACAAAAAAACCATTATTGTGGCTCAAAACGCAAACAATAAAGGTTCAGGTTTTTTGCTTGTAAATACCGTTACGGGAGAGACACTCCCTTTGGATGTACCGTCTTCCATGGCATTGCAGGTGTACCGCAGTCCGCTTAACAATATTTACGGAGCAATAATTACTTTACATCCGTCAAAAACAAGCATAATAAAACTAAACCTTGAAAATCCGAGCGACTTTACGGTTTTACAGGAGTATGAAGGAGAAGACTCCGACTTTTGTATGACGGAAACTAACGGCGTACTTTCAAGCACCCTTGGATCGAAGGAAAGCACTTTTATATACAGCGGCAATTTCAAAACGGCAGTGGAACAAAGCGCCGGTATGACCAGCCGTCTTGCCGCCGCATCATTTTATTTAATCAGTCTGGATGAGGACGGTTCTATATGCTGGCACGATACGTCAACAGGGAAACTGCTTGCCGTGCTGCGTTTATATGAAAACGAATGGCTGCTGTCAACTTCCAAGGGTGAGATAAAAAGAGGAACGCTGGAAATAAAATAATTATGCGCTTTGAAGAAAATAAAAACAGAATAATACAAAAACTATCTTTACGGTATGCGCCATACTTCACGGGCGTCTAACGGCTCAATATAACGCCGGCTGCTTCCCCATCCCATGTGATAAAAACCGGTGTCCTGTCTATGTTTATCTCCAAGGTTTCATGCAAGGGCAGGGCTTCGCCGGTCGCTATGTTATGCTGCTTTATGTTGGTTCCTTGCAGCGTTACGTTAAGTTTTTTTGCGCCTAACGCATTATTCCATAAGATTAAAGTGTTATTGCCGTTATCATCTTTAAAGATCATGCTTTCTATTGATCCGCCGGCATTTTTTTTCTGTGCCGGATCCGGCAGGTATGTCCTGCCTTGTATATATTTACCGCATAACGCAAACGCCGCCGCGCCGTCTTTTCGTGAATAATCAGGATATACAAGTCCAAAATAATCTTCCGAATTTAATTTTGATTTTTCCTTTCCCTTGTTATACGAATTAAATAGTTCATACCAAGCGGCAACACGCACAGGACGCACGGCGAAACCTGCAAGGGTTTTTATGATATACTCCGGAAATCTTTTTTCACTTGCCTTATGCGGGTACCACCCGGCAGTCGGGTAACCGGTTTCCGTTACCCAAAGCTCTCCTTCAAAGTTACAGCTTGCCGCGATCTTTTCCATTTTATCGGCAAGGGCTACAACACGCCGGGGATTTAAATCGTATGGATGAAAAGAAAAAGCGTCTGCGTTTTCCGCCGCGCCGCTCTTTAGCATACGTTTTACAAGTCCCGCAGGCACCCAGCTAAGGGCGCCGATAATTATTTTTGATTCGGGATCGAGTTCCCTAATCAGGCGCGCTGTATTTTTTGTAAGTTCAAAAAAATCCTTTTCGCTGCCCTTCCAAAAAACGCCGTTAGGCTCGTTCCAGATTTCCCAAGCGGCAACCTTGCCCTTGTAGCGCATAACGATAGTCTTAACAAAGTTTAAATAATGCGGCAATTCTTTTGCCGTAATGTTTTTGTGATTTTTATTATCGGCATATATCCACGGCGTATCGTAATCCAATATGATGATTAGCTTTTTTCCATTCTGTAAATCGTTCTCGATATTTTTGTCCAGATCGGAAAAGTTCCATTCACCTTGAACCGGTTCTAACGAATTCCAGCCTGCGTCTCTGCGTAACCACACGATACCCAGATCGTCTAAAAGCTGCTTTCCGTTTTCTGTAAAATAATAACTGTGCGGCGAAATGCCCAAAAAATCTTGTGAAACCTTACGGCTTTCCTTAACTGCAAATCCCGAAGCGCAGGAACAAATCATGCACGGAAAGATCATAACCGCTAAAAACCAAAAAACGGTATATCCATTTGTCTTCATTTTTTGTGCTATAAATCTATATAACATATAGATTTATTTTGAGCCGCCCGGAGATCGAATCCAGGACCCACGCCTTAAAAGGGCGTTGCTCTACCGACTGAGCTAGCGGCCCGCAATTTCCACTTGCACAGCATCTTATCAAAAATAAAAAAAAGCGTCAAGGCGCAAAAATACCTAGCTTTTTTTGCGAAAAATGATATGCTTTTATAGTATAGTATGCTGCGAATTTGCAGGATTTTGGGATGTTTTGCCGTTCTTGTTTTTGCTGCCTGCGACAGCTATAACCTGCCGCTTGCCCCGCGACTATTGGCGGACGAAAGGTATCTTGAGTCACTCCAGTATATTGAGATAACCAAACAGCCGGACAAGGTGTTTTACCAGCTTAACCAGCCCTTTGACAGGAGAGGACTTGTTATTACCGGATTTTTTGGCGATCACCATTCCGAAGACCTTACGGATGTTGCTATTGCCAACGGATTAACGGGTTTCGACAGCGCCTCCATAGGCACAAAGACTATCACGGCAACCGTAAACGAGTTTACCGCAACTTTTAGGGTAGTTGTTTACGCTTCCCAAGCCCCCACCGGTTTTCTAAACTACAACGTTACGGTTCCGCTTATTGTGGACAGCGGTAGTTTGAGCGAGGCATCCTCCTCGTTCAGGATGTTCAAGGTTGATCCTGCAACTCTGGCTGTAACCAGCACCGATATGCTGCCATACGGCAATTCGGCGCCGAATTGGATAACATCGAGAGGCGGCACATTTACCGGAAACAGGACTCTTGATACCGGGCTCTATCTTATAAGACAGGAATTTAAAACCGATCTTAGGGGGCTTATAAAAGCGGACTTTATTGATATTCAAGGCGGAAGGACAGTTTTATACACAAGGCACTGGGACGCGGGTGATTTTGTAAGCAGCGGCACAATGAACCCCAACTCAATTTTGGCTATCGCTGTAACGGTTCGCCCATCTAGGTATTATTTATCCGGCACATTCTCAACTCATGGTATTGAAGTAAAAGCCTTGCATCTTAACAACACGCTTACTACTTTAAAAACTTCGAATGTTGATAATCCTGATATAAACTATTCCGTTGGCGGAACGCCTCTTACATCCGGTATGCCTTTTATGTCGGTTTCCGGTATGTCGGTAGGCATGAAAGACATAGACGTTACCTTTACGGATTCGTCAACCGCCCCTCCCGGAACCTTTTCAACATCATTTTCCGTGCCTATAGAGATAGACCCGAGCATCGTGGCTTCGCGGACGGAAACTTCAGGCGGCAGTGCGGCGGCTATTTATTATACATCGCTTGCCGCCGCCGTCGATGCGGGAACAAACGGAACACCGGCAGACCCTGATTTTATCACACTATTGAATGACCATGACTTTGGCGGCGCGGTCATAGCCGGCGGCAGACACATAGCCCTTTGCGTTCCCGACGGTTTAATAAAAACGGTTAGCCGCAGCAGTCTATCCGGCAGCCTTTTCAATGTGCAGGCTGGGGCATCTCTAAAGATTTACGGCGGCACCGGCGGGGCATCTGGACAGCTTATAATTGACGGGAATACAACCGCGGATTCCCCTCTTATCAATGTGGAGAACGGCGGCACCGTAGCCGTTATGAACGGGGTAACGCTTCGTAACAACAGGAATACAGGGAATGGCGGTGCGGTATCGGTAAACGGAACTTTGGTTATGAACGGTGAAATTACCGGCTGCGAGGCGGCTAACGGCGGCGGTGTTTACATTGGTAACGGCGGCGCGCTTGATTTACACGGCGTCATATCGTTCTGCACTGCGCGGGATTCAGGCGGCGGCGTGTACGTAAAAGATAACGCGATCCGGTTTGTACAAAACGGCGGTGAAATCAGATACAACAGGGCGAACGGTAGCGGCGATAACGGCGGCGGCGGCGTGTACGTCGAAATGACATCAAACGGCTATTCAATGGAAGGCGGCGTTGTTACAGGGAACATAGCAACAAACAACAAAGGTTCCGGCGTTTTTTTGAAAGGCGGCGGCGGCGGACAAAGTAGTAATTTTACCATAGGCAGCGCCAGCACCGCGTATATAGCGCAGAATAACGATGTCTGGCTCGGAGAGAACCGTTATATAAAGGTGGATATGCCCCCGCTTTCCGCAAAAGCGGCTTACATTACGGCGTTAAGCGCGGTTAGGGGCGGGACTATTGTTTCAGGCGGCGGTATTACCAATCAAGCCGATGTGAACAAGTTTGTTCTTACCGACGGACGCGGCTTAGTGTTTAAATCCGATGTCCCATATAATAGCGGCATCGTTGAACAATCGGAGCTTTACATAAGCGGTTCCGGCAATGATACGACAGGTGTGGGAACAAGTGTTTTGCCATACAAGTCTCTTGTTAAGGCGGCAGGACTTGTACCCGCAGGCAGCGCCATGACAATTCATGTCGTAGGCAACGCGCTTGCAGGAGGCTCAACAACCAATATCAGCGATAAAGTGATCACCCTGGTAGGCAACGGCGCGGGCGCGGCTATAGACGGCGAAAACGCACGGCGAATACTTGAAATAGGCGCGGGCGGCTCTGTATCCATAGAAAACATAAAATTACACAATGGCAGTGTTGCTGGAAGCGGCGGCGCGGTACTCATAAACGGCGGTACGCTTACCATGATTTCAGGCGAGATAAGCGGCAATAAAGCCGACGTCGGCGCGGGCGTGTCCATAAACAGCGGCGCATTTAATTTCCAAGGCGGCATAATACAGGGTAACACCTTTAATAACCCGTCCGCAGGTTCAGGCTCCGGCGTCTATGTCGGAACCGCATCGTCGGCTAACTTTTATATGAAGGGCTCCGCAAAGGTAACGCACGGCGCCGGTAACCCCGCCGGCAACGATGTATACCTTACACGGGGTAAATATATAAACGTAACCGGAACCATAACAGGCGGAGCGGGGATAAGCTCGGAAGACGGATTTGGCGGTACTGTTGCCATGCGCAGCGTCGGGGGTACACTAACTTACGCAGAGGCGGCAAAATTTGAAATGGCGGACGGACGCTTTGTACGCTTTAGCGGCGTCGCTACTCCCTCCGCTAAAATATTCCAGCAAACATTCTACATAGCGTCCGATTCGGTAAACTCCGCCGCCAGCGATACTTTAGGCAACGGCACTATAACAAGGCCATACAGATCGCCGCAAAAACCGGTAAATTTGATTAACCTTCCAGCTAACAGTGCTATACTCAATCGCTCCACAGATAACTTTGACATAGTTATAGGCGGCTCAATATCAAGCGCCTATGCTATAAGTGACGGCACGCCTATAGGTACAGACGGCATGGTTGATATAAGCGGTCTGTCGGTTACGCTTCACGGCTATTCAGGCGGTATGTTAAACGCAAACAATTCACGCCGTGTCTTAAATATCAACGGAGCGCGTGTAACGCTTGCCAACGGACTAACGCTTACAGGCGGCTCGGTAGCTAGCGGGAACGGCGGCGGCGTTCTTTTAACCGGCGGCACCCTTACCATGACAGGCGGAGAGATAAGCGATAATGGCGCGTACAAAGGTGGAGGAATCTATGTTGTAGGCAGTTCTGCTAGCAATCCATCGCTTGTAAAAATTACAGGCGGTTCAATTCGGAATAATACCGCTACAATAAACTCAGGGAATACTGACGGAGGAGGTGGCATTTCTATATATAATAACGCAAAATTGGAAATGACAGGCGGGCGTATCGCAGATAATGAATCTAAACACTATGGCGGAGGTGTTTATTTATACGATACGAGCGCAATTTTTGAAATGTCAGGTGGAGTAATTATCGGTAACAAGGCGCTCTGCGATTCTCAGGGCGGCGGCGGTGGTGTGATGGCGGATCAAGCTAGTAATTTTACTATTTCCGGCGGTACAATAACCGGAAATGGTATTTCTAGTGGCGAACAATACGGTAAAGGGGTATATGTCTGGCAAGATACGATCAAAATGTCGGGTTCCGCAAAAATTGATACCGATGACGTACATCTTCATTCAAATCAAATCACCGTTACAGGCAACCTTACCAATCATACCGAAGCGAAGCCGGTAAATATTACGCTTAATGACTACCCCAGTTCTTCTACTAGATTGAAACCAATTCTTAAAACTGATCCCTCTAACAACGCACTAATTGCCAACAACTACAAGAAATTCTATGTATTACCTGTACAAACAACAGGCTATTTCTACACACAGCAAGGCTCCGCTCTAAATACCGATATGGACAAGGGCTATGCGTATCTGCCGCAAACGGTGTATGTTAAGGGAGATAGTACTGGTGATACAGTAGCTAATACTGGTAGCACACCGGCTCTGGCAAAGAGAACATTGAATGGTGCATTTGGCGTAGTACCCGGAGGAGGAACTATAACAGTAATAGGACAGCTTACAAGTACATCGCCCGATCAATTAACTGGAGAAAATGCTGCGTTTGCTATTCAATCTAAAGGATCAGCAGCATCGCCTATTACCATTACCGGTGTCCGTTCAGGCGGTACCGGCGCCGTAGCATCGCTAGTCAAATCCGGCAACTACCGTACTTTGCTTTTAAAAAACTCGTACATCAATTTAGAAAACATTGTTATTTCCGATGCAACTTATAACGGAAGTTACGGCGGCGGCGGCATAAGGATTTACAGCGGAGGTAGTTTAACACTGGGAGAGGGTGTTATTGTCGGCACAAATTCGGCGCCCTATGGCGGTGGTATTCTGGTGGGCGGCAATACAAGTGATTCAAATAACAGCACAGTCGTCATAAAATCCGGCGCAAAGATAATCGGCAATCGCTCAACGTATACCGGCACCGACAAAACAAAAGGCGGCGGCGGTATACATGTGGGTACTCGCGGCGTACTCATAATAGAAAACGGCGCGTTAGTACAAGGCAACTGGAGTACTTCGGATAGTGGTGGTGGTAATACTACACCATCTACACGAGAATACGCTTACGGCGGGGGGATCCAACTAGTAGACGGCGGGCGGGCTGCAATGTCAGGCGGACTTATCACCGGAAACACATCATTAACCGGCGGCGGCGTAGATGTTTATGCCGGTAGTTTTACCATGACCGGCGGCACAATAGGCGGAAACACAGCATGGAAGGAAGGCGGAGGCGTTCATCTTGAAGGAGTTGAATCGGGAGGGCAAAATTCATTTTTCATAATGACAGACGGCGCTATAATAAATAACATGGCGAAGAATACTAACTTATCAAATAATTACCCCGCAGGCGGCGGTGGTATAGGTAATTTTGCCGGCAGTGTTTCGATTTCCGGTTCCGGCGTAGTTTCCGGCAACACAACTCAAAACAGCGGGGATGGAAGTCAGTTCTTCCAACAACATAGAACCTCAACAATTTACAGCGGCACACACACTGGCGCATGGTCGACAAACGACGCTATACCTTAGTTGCCATAGCTGTGGAGGTACAAAATATTGTAATTCTTTACATTTGTACTTGTTTGTATTATATTCACTGCAAGGATGGATAAATAATGATACAATCAAGTGTAATTCAGGTGCGAATTGATACTAAACTAAAAGAAGATGCAGAGAGTCTTTTTTCTGATTTAGGACTGGATATTCCCTCCGCTGTCCGGCTCTTTCTCAAGCAGTCTATAGCAAGAAATGGCATTCCCTTTTCGGTTAAGCGTGCAAAATCAGAAAAAGAAAAATGGGAAGATGATTTTTATAATCCATATAATGTCGCTTACCTAAAGCAAGTCCTTGCCGAAATGAAAGATGGAAAAAACCTCGAACATCACGAGTTAATAGAAGTCTATGACGATGCGTGATCTAACAACGTAATGGTAATGTTGGAATAGGTAAGCCTGAACCATTGAAAGGAGAACTTTCGGAATTCTACAGCCGTGAAATAGATAAAAAAAATCGCTTAGTATACAACGCAACTGATAAAGATTGTTTAATCGTCGAATGTCGTACTCACTACGGTGATAAATAGCTGCAAAGGCTGCTGGTTTCCCGTGAGTTTTCTGAGAAAGCGCGTTTTGTAATTCTTATCGATATTGATATCTACATACCATACAAAAAGTTGTAGACAATTTCGTCCGCAAGTACTTTTTTTCCGTAATCGCGGGTTTCCGTAAGCTCTATTGTCTCCAAAAAAAGATCGTCGCTTAAAGTTGAATTACGCCGCCAACGGCTTACGCGGGTTATTCCACCGTTATACGCAAGCAGCGCCAACAGACGGTTTTTCATCCTGCCTTCAAGCTGTTTGTAGTATGCCGCGCCCAGATGTATGTTTACTTCAGGATTAAAAAGATCAACCTTTCCGAATTTAATGTAGTTGGCAATACCGTCCCGTGAAAGTTGTCTTGCCATCTCCGCTCCTGTTTCCGGCATAAGTTGGGTAAGACCGCTTGCTCCGGCATGGGATACAATGTCCGGTATACAGATGCTTTCCGTGCGTATCAATGCGTATAACAGGAAAATGTCCATTCCGGTTTCTTCGGAAAACCGTTCTACAATCTCTTGAAAAGCCCTTGGATAGCGTATTTCAAGGTCGCGCCTTGTAAGTGTATAGCCCGGGCGGTTCATATACAGAATGGAAAGCCGTATAGAGTCGCCCCAGCAGGCGTTATTCGCAAGATTTTCGGCAAAGCCGCGCAATTCCTCCGTGCTGAACTGTTCCTGCATAAGTTTGATGTAAGTATACGCATTTACGGCACAGCCGTATTTAAAAAAACCATCTATAAATTGAAAAGCCTGCGAAGGTGTTGTTTTAGAATCCTTCTTTTTATCTTTTGACTGCTTTGACGAAGTTTCCGCAGGCGGCGCTTTGGGTAAATTAAATTCCTTTTTTTTAGACAAACGCTCTGCGGCAAGAGATGAATAATAAAACGGCGGCAAGATCAAATCATCAAAATCATCGTTGGTGTAGGCAATCTTATAAAAATCTTCCGGACCCGCACCGCTGCCCTTTGGCAAACCTAACGCCGCAGCCGCATCTTCCACGCTTATTAAGCCGAAGTACAAGGTGCGTCCCAAAAGATAGGCGTATTTTGCTATTGTTGCTCCATCGGCGTATTTTTGAACGCAGGGAAAAAAGTAAGCAAGCCCTTCCCACCTCTTTCGGTTTGTGTAGTAAACCGAAATCCGCTCAAAAAGATCGGCAAAATAAGTTTTGTCCGTCCATTCGCCGCCGTATTTTTCTACTGCCGCGATAGCCTTTGCCCTGCTTTCCGTCCAAGCCATGTCCAGTATATACCAAGCGCAGGCGTCCTTCTGCAAAAAATCCGGCGCTATGCCCATAGCCGCATCGAAATTTTCAGTTGCCGCCTTATAATTTCTTAACTGCCTGTTCATCCTTCCTGCGTAATATAGCAGCAAATACCGGTCTCCATTATTAGTTTCGTTTGAAAGTGAAAGCGATTTCAACTCATCTTCCCAGCGTAAAAATAACTCCGTTCCTGTTTTTGCGCTGCCCGAATAAACAAAAGTCTTACCTAAATCTGTTATAAGCTCTTTTTTTGAAAGTATAAGACGTTCATTTTCTTTCAAAGTTATGTCGAATTGCTTTTTTGCCTCAGAATATGATGATTTTGCAACAAAAAAATGCCCTCTAATGGCGGCAAGTTCCCAATTTTCAAGAATATTTGCGGCAGGATCATCATCCGCAAGCTGTTTTACCCTTGAAAAAGCCCATTCACGGGCAGAATCAGGCTTTTCATCAAGAAAAAAGTCGATAGTTTCTTGATTTATAGACTTTTTCTCTCCGCTTAAACCGTTTGCATCCTCAATTTTTTTTATAAGATCAAAGGCAAGTCCCCAGTTTGTTCCGGCGGCTATCGAAGGGTCTTTTGCGTTTTTTTCGTAGTAAATATCCGGGGAAAAACCTATTAGTTTTTTTGCCGCATCGTTATGCGTAACAGGGTCTTTTAACGCGGTTTCCAAAAATTGAGTTATTCTTTCATCGTCCGGGTGTTCCTTTTCCAAGAGCAGGGCGGCATAAAACGGAGCCGCGTTGTCAATATTTGCACAGGCATTTAAGCCGGCTATGAAAAAAAGTAAAATGGAAATTAGACAGTTTCTTACAATCAATTTATCTTGGACGCGGCGGTATCTTTATGGTTGTCCCTGCTTTGATTTTGTTAGGATCCCGTATTCCGTTGTCCCTCGCAAGGACTTTATAGTACCAGGGGTTCCTGTAAAACGCAGCGGAAACATCCCACAATGTATCGCCCCAGGCAAGTTTGTATGAAACACCTTCTTTGGGTATCGTTGCGGGGACTTTGTAGGAAGTAACCGGAGCAGGCGCTCTTTTGCGGGAAGCGTTCGCGGCTTGCGGCGGAGGCGCAACCGGCTTTATCACCTGAGGAGGAGCTGCCGGTGTAGGCGGCGGAGGCGCTGCAGGCGGGTCTACTTTAACAACCGGAGGCGGCGTTACCGCAGGTTCCTCTTTAACTTCGGGAACATTTTCAACAGCTTCTGCAGGCGGCTCATCAACCGGAACAGGCGGCGTTTCAACCGGATTTACCGGAGGCGCAGTCTGCTCGGTATTAACAGGAGATGCATCGGTTATCTCTTGCGGGCTTTTTTTAAACACAAAAAACCAAAGCCCAAATCCAATAATCAAAAGGAGCAAGGCTGCCGCGCCTATAAGAAACAGCATATTTTTAGAAGACTTCTTTTTAGTTTGTTCATCCGCAGAATTTGAATCGCCTTCTTTATCGTCGAAACCCAAATCAAAATCCGGCAAATCTACAATGTCGCTTTTTTCTTTCTGCAGTGATTTTAACGAAACCGCAAGACGATTATGTTCGGCATTATCCGCATCATCACTATTAAAGGCTTCCGCCGTTATCTCGCCGTCTTCGGTAGAAAAAATGTCCAACTCTATGGAAGGTTCACCTTTTGGCTGTTCCGGTATATTTTCAACAACAACAGTGCCCATATACTGGGCTTTTTCCATCAACCCGGAAGGATTACGGTATAGGTCTATCTGAACACTTTTTTGATTATCATGCGCTGTAGTTAAAACCAGGCGTTTTTTCGCTACCGTGTTTTCCGCTAAAATGGGATAAAATTCACCATCAGCAACTTTTATTCCTATCATTGACGCCATTAAAACCGCTCCTTGAAACTGCCATCCCTTCCTAATGGCATTATAGCCTTATTTTAGTTTTTTGTGCTAGTGCCAGACACTGCCGCCGCTATTCCTTGACCGTCAAGACCGGCTTCGGCAAGTAGTTCCGCGCGGGAGGCGTGAGCGTAGAATTTGTCGCCGGCATTCAGCGTAACAACAGATGCCGGACATTTTTTGCGCAGGGCAAGCTCTGCGGCTGCCTCTCCTATCCCGCCGTTTTTTATACCCTCTTCCACAAAAAATATTTTTTCGTAACTGTTCATTATCAAGGCAAGATGATCCTCGTCAAGCGGTTTTATAAAACGCAGATTATATAGGTCGGCATTTATCCCTTTTTTCTCAAGAATGTTTACCGCTTCAAACGCCTGCTCATAGAGGCTGCCTGTAAAAGCTATGCAGATTTTTCCGCCGCTCTGTTTTACAAAAACGCCCCGACCCTCAATCAATGGGATGGGAAAAGCCGCGTTATCGGGCGGCAAGGGCGCTTTCGGATAGCGGATCATACAGGGTCCTTCACAGGCAAACGCCCAAGCAAGCATTAGGTTAAGCTCCGTTTCCGATGCCGGACAGAGTATCGTCATATTAGGGATGGTGCGGAACAGACTCAAATCAAAAAGCCCCTGATGCGTCTCCCCGTCGCCGGAAACAAAACCCGCCCTGTCAACTGCAAAAACAACGTTAAGATTTTGAAGCGCCGTGTCATGTATAAGCTGGTCTACGGAGCGCTGGACAAATGTTGAGTATATCGCCGCCACCGGCTTCATTCCCGATGCGGCAAGCGCCGCCGCGAAACTTACGCAGTGTTCCTCCGCTATGCCTACGTCAAAGAAACGATCCGGAAATGCCTCCCTAAACTGGGAAAGTCCTGTCCCCTTCTCCATTGCGGCTGTCAACGCTACGATACGCTTATCTTTTTTTGCCGCCTCCAAAACCGCGCTGCCGAACGCGCTTGTCCATGAGGGAACAGGCGGTTTTATTTCGCCTGATTCCGCCAAAAAACTATTCGTCGAATGAAAGACACCGGGCGCTTTTTCCGCAGGCTCATAGCCCTTGCCTTTTTGCGTAACAACATGAACGACAACAGGCCTGTCAAGATTTTTTACATCGCGCAGCACCTTTTCAAGCGCCTGCAAATTATGTCCTTCGATAGGACCCGCGTATTCAAAACCCAGATCGACAAAGAGGTTGTCATTGTAAAAGACGGCTTTTACCGCACGTTTAAGGCGCACAACAAGTTTAAAAAAGAATGCGCCCACAACCGGTATTTTTTGTACAAGCTGATCAAAACTACGCCTGAAATATTGATATTTTGCCTTCATGGAAAGGCGGCTCAAATATTCCGAGATACCGCCGACGCTTTTTCCTATCGACATCTTGTTATCATTTAAAATGACAATGAGCGGCAATCTAAGCTGCCCCGCATGAGAGAGGGCTTCGTAGGCGAGTCCGCCCGTGATCGCACCATCCCCTATTACGGCGATACATTTTCCATCGCCGCCGTGCATAATCTCACCTACAAGCAGCCCCAGGGCTATTGAGACCGAAGTGGAGGCATGTCCCGTGTTAAAGGCATCATGAGGGCTTTCAGATATTTTTGGAAATCCCGCTATGCCGCCTTTTTGCCTGAGCGTGGAAAATTGCCCAAACCTGCCGGTGAGCAATTTGTGCGCATAACACTGATGACCCACATCCCAGACTATTTTATCTTTTGGGGTATCAAAAACACGGTGCAGAGCCAGTGTAAGCTCCACCGTTCCCAAATTTGATGAGAGATGACCGCCGTTTTTACTTACCGTCTCGACTATCTTACCGCGAATCTCCTGCGCAAGCGTTATAAGCTGTGAGTGATCAAGACTCTTTAAATCGTGCGGATGCCGTATATTTTCCAGTAGTGAAAACAAAGAATTATTTGTTCTTATGCCTGTTTTTTCTTAGCTTTTTCTTTCTCTTATGGGTCGCAATTTTTTTTAGTTTTCTTTTTCTTCCGCAGGGCACAACAAGCTCCTTACCTTTTATTTGAGCGATAAAACAGCTCAAGGCTATGCTATATATCATAACCATAACCAAAATAATGATCAAGCTGTTTGATCTCCGGTGAAAAATGGTTATAATTGAATCCATATAGGAGTACCAAATGAAAAAAGTAAAAATCAAGTATTTCTTTGCTATCTTACTCTCTTTTATTCTATGTTGTCTTTTTTCCTGTGATAACGTAAATAATGCAATACCTCGTAGTACTAATGAAAACCATTCTACGTACACCGTGCTTTACTATAACGCTACGGCAAACCCAGGAGATTATATCCTCATGCTGCCATATCTTTTGCAGGTTCGTGATGTGGGTGCAAGCGACACCGTGAGTTTTGCGGCACAGACAAATTTTCAGATTGATTTGAAAGCGGGATCAGCGTGGAGTGCAAGTGAGCGCGTAACGCAGCGTTTTTGGTTAAAAAAAGGCAAAAGCGATGATTTTGAATTTGATAACCCGGACAGCCTTTTAAAACTTGCCGAACCTAATACAATTGCGAATTTTATACGATGGGGAACGGAAAAATTCCCTGCGGATAAGTATATTTTAGTTATGATGGGACACGGAGCGGTGTGGAATCCTGCTTATGACAAAAACGACGGCTGGGTAGCGCCTTCTAATGAGCCTGTAAGTTATATGCTGCAGCCGGATAGTTCCATGTCAGGGGGTATATTAGAACCGGATAGAGCGTCGTTATTTGACGATAGCTTTGCGGGAGAGCCGGCGGTTTCCAGTTTTGCCCTTGCCGAAGGTATAAAACGCGCCGGTAAAAAAATAGATTTGGTATATCACCACGCATGTTTACAGAATATGCTGGAAAATCTTTGCGAACTTAAAGATACAGGGCTTGTTGATTATACGCTGGCTGCGGGACATAACACTTCTTCTGTCGGCGGTGACTACGGCAGTTTATTGAAAATTTTAAACACAGGTGCGGATATAGAAAGCGTAATATCTGAATATTGTTACTACAATGTTAAACACATGGATGTTGAATTGAAGCAGTCGGAATTAATCTTTACGGATTTGCGTAAATTGGATCCGGTACTTGCAAGTATCAAAAATATTGTTGAATTATTTAAAAATCATCCAGGCATAGGCAACTTGACTTCATTACCTGTAAAAATAAATGAAAGTACAAGCGGCGTTTATTTTTATGACGCAATGGTAAATCCGCTTACCGGAATACCGGAGGTTAACCCTGCAAACTGGAAAAGCGCCGATCTTAATTCATATATTCAGTATATGGGTATGCTTCTTACCCAAAGCACAGTAATTCCGACTCATGCCACCGATTTACTAAAGGCTATTAATGAAGCTATTGTTTGGGGCGAGGATACCAGCAGTATTCCGATTTATACAACATTTGGCGTAACGGTTATGCCCAATACCATGTATACTACTACCCCGGGTGGTTATTCTACTTATTATCCCCAAACCGCTTTTGACAAGGCAACCGGCTGGTCTACATGGTTAAGCTCGGCTAAAAATGTTGCGGTACACGTATTGAATCCTACGTGGGCTTTTTCGGGACAGGTAATGTATTCTGATGCAAATAAAAAATTGATTGTGGTTGATAGTAATATCACGGCAAATTCTAAGGTGGATCCAACAAAGTTACGCATTGGCGGCACCGATTTAGTGGACGGAGTTAATTATGAAGCCGCAAAAACTAATGTTGTAAACGGGTATGTTGAAATTTACCTAGACACAGTTGGGCTTTTATCACCTATAGCAGCTTCAATTACAGTAGGTTCAACAACTATTGACATTGGCGCCGGTTTTGTTACCACAAATAGCAAGCCGAATGCTCCTACTACAAATCTGACGATAACAAACTATCCTTAATTAAACTTCGGCATTTATTGGCGGGGGCTTGTTTACAGGTTTGGCTGATATTACAACAGGAACGGGCGGCAATGGTGTAGCTAATAGCGGCGGCGCTGCCGAAGCTGCAGGCGGCGGCGGAGGCGGCTGGAGAGGCGGGGGAGCGCAACAAGGCGGATATAACACAGATTGGACATCCTCAGGCGCCGGCGGCATAAGCTACATTGAGCCTACATTTACCGGTACAAGCAGTACCCTTTCCGACATATATGGCAACGGCAAAGCAATGATTAAATGGTCGCCAAGTAATTAAAGAGTAAAGGCCGCCTATAAAGCTAAAATCTGAGAATTTGAAAGCTAAGTACTATCCCAAAGCGGTGGTACTTAGCTTTTTTCATCGTTAATCCTATGTTGCTCTCTTTACCAATTCTTGTTTTTGTGATAGTTTCAAGTAATTTTAATGCGTAGATAAAGGCGGATAAAATGGCTTCCAACGATAAAAAAACAATAGTTAAAAACGAAGATTCATCAAATAAAAATGAGCTTATAAAACGGTTTAAGGCAAATCCTTTTATTTTTATTGGTACTTTTGTGGTTTTGATTATCGTAATAATCGCTTTTGTGCTGGTACCGGCTATAGTACCGGGGGCAGCCGATGCGAATATTGCAAAATTAACTTTCGGTAAATGGGATAAAACGCCCATCGTTTATACGGGTAACAATTATTTTTCCAAGATGAGGGAACAATATTCGCGTTACGCAGAGGTTTACCGGTTAAACGATTATCAGGTTTGGCTTTACTCTTATCAGTCTACTGTTGTACGCACCGCCATTCTGGACATCATGCAGAAGTCAAAGTACGATCCGCCCGCCGAATTGATCGACAAAAGGGTTGCCGAATTGCCGGATTTTCAGGAAAACGGACGTTTTTCCGCCGTTAGGTATAACGAGATTGATCCTGCGCGCCGTTTGGCTTTGTGGCAGGATGTCAGGAATGACACCATAGCAACCCGCTACATAGACGATATTTTTACAATTCAATACTCAAAAGCTGAGTCGGATTTCATAGGCGGCATGGCTTCAAATCAGCGTAAGTTTAAAATGGTATCCTATCCGTACGAAAAGTATCCCGATAGCGAAATTGCCGCTTTTGTTGAAAAAAATCCCGATCTTTTCCGCCTTCTACACTTGTCGCAGATCAGCATAAATTCCGACGAACTTGATGCAAGAAAGGTATGGGAAGCCGTCAGCGCCAATCCGGCAAGTTTTGAGGATACGGCGCGTTCCCGGTCGGAGGACAACTTCTCGGAACGGGGCGGAGACGCGGGCACCCGTTACTTTTTTGATCTTGTAGGCGTAGTAAACGATGATGCCGACAGACGCTCACTTTTGAGCTTAATTAAAGGCTCCATAAGCCCCGTCTACAAAACTCCGTCCGGGTGGGCGTTCTTTAGGGCGGAAGAAAATGCGGTAAACGCAGACACAAAAGATGCGGCGGCATTGGAAAGAATACGCGCTTATATGATGGACAGTGAGCGGGGAGCTATAGAGGACTGGCTTGTTGAACAGGCGGAAAGTTTTGCGGCTAGGGCAAAAATCGTAGGGTTTGAATCTGCCGCCGTGGTTAGAAACCTTCAGGTTTCCGAATTCGGGCCCCTGCCCATAAACTATGGAGATGCAGGAATATTCGCCACGTTATCGTCGTTTTCTGCGCCGGAATTGCAATCGGCGGCTTACAACGATAATTTTTGGAAAACTGCATGGTCAACACCCATAGGTCAGCCTTCCGCGCCTATAGTGGTGAGCGGCAGCGAAAGCAGCGTGATCGTTATCTACCCTGTTGAAGAAATTTCAGGCGACGAAACGGCGGCGGAAAATTCAAGCGAAAGTTTCCTGTCGTATTGGGCGGAAAATGAAAAAAGCAACAGTATAGAAAGTACTATAGTCAACAGTTCAAAATTTTCCGATAATTTCTTTTCAACCTATATAGGTTTGTTCAGCAATTTACAGGGGTTTTAACAGCGGTTGATGAGGTATGAAAGCCCCCTGCTCGTAAACGCGCACAGGGGCTTTTCCGTAACGTATAATGGCAAGACACTTCTATCAACAGTTGACCCGATAAGACAGGCGGAGCGCGCCGCAGAGCGATCCCTGCCTTTAAAAGACCGCACCCTATATTTCTGCCCCTCCCCGCTTTTGGGCTACGGGCTTGCTATACTTCTGGACAACCTGCCTCCGGCGTCGGCTGTCATCTGTGTCGAGGCGGATAAGGCGTTGGCAAAGCTCTCAAACGAAAATATAAAAATTCCTTCAGGCGAAAAAATCCGTGTTATACATTCCGAGGATGCAATGCAACTCTGTGATTTTGTGAACCAAACATGGGGGCGGCGGTTTTTCAGGCGTGTGGAGGAGATTAGGCTTGGAGGCGGAAGACAGCTCTGGACAGAAAAATACGATGACATGCTGGAGACTCTGCGCCGGGCTATAGCCATTGACTGGTCGAATGCCATGACACTGACGCGGCTCGGCAGGCTCTATATGCGTAATGCCGTGAAAAACCTGCCTTTGCTTGGAAGTGCCGAAAGTGTGGAAAAAATTGATTTTGGACACCGGAATGTTTTTGTCGCCGGAGCGGGACCGTCTTTAGACGAGGCTGTTTTTCATCTTGGAAGCTGCCTGAAAGGTGAAAACCGCTGTCCTGTTATTTGTGTTGATACCGCGCTCCCTCCGCTTATGGCGCATGGAATTATACCCGATATTGTTGTCGCTCTGGAGGCGCAGCACTGGAATTTACGGGATTTTGTAGGAATAAACGGTAAAAAGCCCTCACTGGCTATGGATTTTTCATCTTTACCGGCGGTAAAACGCTGTTTTAATGAGTCTGTCTATATTTTTTGGACGGAATGGACACCGTTAAGGTTTTTTTGCAGGTTAAAAGAGAGAAATTTGCTGCCTCTGGAGCTTCCCGCGTTGGGATCGGTGGGTTTAAGCGCTGTTTATCTTGCGTTACGGCTTACAAAAGGTAAAATTCTTAGCGCCGGAATTGATTTTTCTTTTACCATCGACAAATATCACTGCAAAGAAAGTCCCGGATACAAGGAAAATATGCGCCGGACAAACAGGTTTGTAAGCCCCCTGCCGTTTGCGCCATCGTTTAGGAAAGGAGTGTCGCCCGCAATATCAAAATCGGGCGGTAGTGTACGTACCGATCCTGCAATGAAAAATTACCGCAGCCTGTTTGAAGAAGAATTCGCCGCAACCGGGCGTGTCTTCGACATGGAAGGTTCAGGACTTACGCTTGGACTTACCACCCTGCCCTATTCTTACGCATTACAACTGTTAGAAGCGACAGACCCAACCAAACCGGAAAACGGTACTTCAAAAACCGAACCCCCCATGGATAAGGCGCAAGTATTGCGTACTTTTATCAAAGACGAGATAGCGCATCTTTCCGAATTACGCGGTATCTTGACAAAAGAAATTACTGCGCCGCCCGATAGACTTAACTTTCTGCTGGACGAACTTGACTATTTATGGGCGCATTTCCCGGACTGCGCCGGCGCTGGCGGAAGGCGTCCATCACCGGAGAACACAGGCTTTTTAAAACGTGTCCGTGCCGAAATAGACCCCTTTTTACGCCTGTTTACCCGTACGGCAAACGCATGAAAAAAAATTATTGATTAAGCTATTTGCCGATTATGCCTAGGGAAAGCAAGCCGTTGTAGATAAACTGAACGGAAAAGCCGCCGAGAATTAGTCCCATTATTTTTTCCACAACGAATATTCCGATTGTGCCGATCACGCGCAAGACGAGGTTGCTGCCTTTTAGGACTATAAAGGTAACCGCAAGCGCAATGATAATTGCCGGTAGAAGCAGCGAAAACGAATAGAACCAGTTATTGCCGTTTGACATATACATAATTATAACTGTCAAAAGCCCGGGTCCGGCCATTAGAGGCACCGCCAACGGGAACATCGCTACGGAGGCGCTTGCCATTTTGTCTTGCTCTTGTACAGGCGTGTTGCGGGCGCGCGGTTTGTTGTAGATCATTTCAAGCGCTATGCCGAAAAACAGTATGCCGCCTGAGATATAAAAGGTTCCCGGCATTATTCCGAAAAAGTCGAGCAGGAACTTCCCCGAAAGCAAAAAGATGATGAGTACGACCGAGGCTATTAAAACCGCTTTTGCTATGATTGAATTGCGTGTCTTTTGGTCAAAAGCGGAGGTAACGGAAATATACTGCGGGATCATTCCTATTGGATCCATAACCAGCAATACTGTAAAAAGCACTTGGATAAAGTCTGTAACAATATTCATATTTTAGTGTATAAGGGATGATGGGAAGGAGGGAATAGGGCGCATTGCCTCATAAAAAATCTAACCCAAGAGTGGTGAAACG
This sequence comes from Spirochaetia bacterium, assembly GCA_025997755.1. The sequence goes on from BNVA01000004.1 coordinate 27,540, forward strand.
AGAATATCTTTGCGGATAGATATATGCTATTATTGGTAAAATTGAATATTTGGGGGTCGATATGTTATTAACATTTCCGGGTTTTTTTGAAAAGGGTCAATTTGTGCCGGAAGAACCGGTAAAAATTGCAGGCAAAAAAAAAGCTGTTCTGAGTATTTTGGATGCGGAAGAAACTGAAGAAGAACGTATAGCAAGACAACTAAAATCATTGGAAGAAATGCGGGAACTTCTTGATGACAGTGTAGAGGAAGAATTGCCTGAATTCAAAAGAGCGAATCTCCACCGCGAGGCTGATATATGACAACTTATGCACTCGATACGAATATTGTTTCATACTATCTTCGTAAAAGCAGAAATAATATTATCGATAAGAGAATTGATGCTGAAATTCATTTAGAAAATAAAATTGTTATTCCCAATGTTGTATACTATGAAATACGGCGAGGTTTGCTATCGGTTTTTTCTCCGATAAAAACAAAATTGTTTAATCAGTTTTGTACAACATTCAAAGTTGGTTTAATGGATTGTAAAACAAGTGAGATAGCGGCTTCTATATATGCAAAGCTTAAAAAGTTAGGATCTGCGGTTGAGGATGCAGATATATTCATTGCCGCATTCTGTTTACAAAATGATTATACACTTGTTACCAACAATGTTAGACACTTTGAAAATATCGATACACTAAAAATTGTTAATTGGATTGAATAATTTTACATATCATTATGCCATATATAAGGAGTAAGGAGTAGGTAGTAAGGAGTAGTGATTCCGATCTGAATTCGTAGTACAAACTACTTGACAAATTACTTAGACCTCAAATAATTACTCACTACTCACTACTCACTACTCACTACTCACTACTCAACAGTTTCTTTCGCTTTAATTACGGTGTCAGGCTCATCACTGATCTTTACAGTAAGTAAACCCATAGCTGTCATAACTAAAACAGTTATAGGCATAAGCCAGTTAAAGAATGCCCACGGTGCATATTGAAAAGTGGATATGCCTAGTATTCCTGCCATGTAAACGCCGCAGGTGTTCCATGGGATAAGGGCGCTTGTTACCGTGCCGGAACCTTCAAGTGCATTACTCAACATCTTTGGATGCAGACCGAATTTGCGGTACGAAGCGTTGTACATACGTCCGGGAACGACTATCGAAATGTACTGTTCCGGCATACAGGCGTTGCTGGCAACGCAGGTTCCAAGGGTAAGTCCCACGAGGCTCGTGGTGCCTTTTGCAAATTTTACTAACTGGGCTACTATGACTTCAAGTTGTCCTGTTTTTTCCATTATGCCGCCGAACATCATCGCCAGTATTGTCAACGAGATCGAGAACATCATGTTTTCAAGTCCGCCGGAACTTAGTAGATCATCTATTGCCTCGATGCCGGTTTCGCTGAGGTAGCCTGAGTAAGCGCAGTTAAGAAGATCGCCGAAGTTGTTACCTTGCACTATCACTCCGAGTATACCGCCTGAAACTATGCCTAAGAATATGCCGGGAATTGCGGGCACTTTTAAAGCTATTGTAACTATAACTACGATTGGCGGTATAAATAACACCGGATTGATATTAAAGCTGCTGCGTATGCCGTCAGTTAGTTCTTGAACGCCGCTCAAGTCTGTTCTGCCGCCGCCGAACCGGAACCCGATTATTAAATACGCTATCAACACGATTATATAAACCGGAACTGTTGATTTTAGCATGAATTTAACGTGGGTAAAAACATCGGTGCCTGCCATAGCAGGGGCAAGATTTGTGGTGTCGCTTAACGGGGACATCTTGTCGCCAAAGTATGCGCCGCTTAGTATTGCGCCGGCTGCCATCGGCAACGGTATACCGAGTCCTACCGCTACGCCCATTAACGCTATGCCGATAGTACCTGCCGTTCCCCACGAGGTACCTGTTGCCAGCGACGTGATAGAACAGGTAAGAAGCGCGGCCACTAGGAAGAAGCTCGGCGATATTATTTTTAGTCCGTAATAGATCATCGTGGGGACAACGCCCGCCACAAGCCATACGCCTATAAGTACGCCGATAATCGCAAGAATAATAACAGCCTGCAATGCCTGATGAATGCCGTCAAACATGGCATTCTCAATTTGTTTCCAACTAAAACCCAGCCATAGAGACACACATGCCGCAAATGCCGCGCCGATTATCATAGGAATATGCGGGTCTACGTGGAATACCGCAATTCCTATCGACATTACGCCGATTAAGATGATAAATGAGAGCAATGCTTCCCAAACCTTAGGTTTACGTGGTATACGAGCCACTTTTTGTCCTTTGTCCATTTTTTTCTCTCCTCGAATTCATTTTTGATTGATACAGAGACTTTTCATTAAAAGCCTCTGAGCCGATTCCGGGTACTTTTTTGACAGCACTCCTAAAGATGCCATTATATAATCGTTATCCACAAGTATTTGTGCCGATTCCGGCGGGAAGAGCAAAACTCCCGTTTCGTTGTGAAGTGCAATAGCCTTTATCATCTCTACGCGATGAGGCAGCCGTGTGAGTGCGCCGCCTGTGCCGATGATGTATTTAACTTTTGAAAGGTCTTTGCCCTCCGCCACCGTACTACGTCCCTGTGGTCCATAAATATAACGAATGTGTCCGGCGTGCCGTTCCGTTGCCCGCAAGGCGGCTTCCAGTGTAAGCCGCTCCACAAATTTAATCTCGTTTGCTGTTTTTGGCAGAGCTTTGTATGTCTGTGTAACCTCCTCAAGCGAAAAATTCAGTTCGGCTTCCAGTTTTTCATAACCGATTAGTTCAATGACATTTCTCATGTTTACATAAACGCCCAAATCGCCTTCCACCGTACGTTTTGCCAATGGTTCCGGGCTTATGGATATGCGGGAAATTTCTTCGCTGCCCGCCGTTATCGAATGAATGTCGGTTGTCGCCCCGCCTACGTCGATGGTCATAAGATCGCCTAACGTATTGTAAAGCAGTTTTGAGGCTTCCATAACCGCGCCCGGCGTAGGACTGATAGGCCCGCTTACCATGTCGCGGACTCTTTCCATACCCGGCGCCTGTACTATGTGAACCTCAAAAGCATCCTGTATCACCTTGCGGGCAGGCTCCACGTTGAGGTCGTCGATCTTAGGGTAGACGTTTTCCACGAGGTAGAGGGGCATACCGCTTTCTTCAAATATGAGTTTTATCTCATCCTGATTGTCGATATTTCCTGCGTAGATTACCGGCGTTTTAAGCCCCAATCCGCTCAAGGCTTCCGCGTTAGCCAACGCCGTGTCACTCTCCCCGTGGTCAACGCCGCCGGCAAGCATGATGAGGTTGGGCTTTATCGCCTTGATTTTTTCGAGATTGCTTTTGCGCAATACTCCTGCCGTTACAAGGTGTATGTTTGCGCCCGCCCCCAGAGCCGCTTCTTTTGCCGCACGTGCCGTCATGTCATAGACAAGCCCGTGTACAGTCATTTTAAGACCGCCCGCCGCACTTGATGTTGCCAACATTTCGCCATAGTCAAGCGAGGTAATATTCGCATTCCGGCATAGATCGTCAACTGCCCCTTTTAGCCCGATACGCACATCACCCTCCAGCACCGAAGTAGCCGCCTGTCCCTGTTTCCAGAGGCTGGGCGTGTCGGTGCCTATACCGGTAAAAGCGTTCACAAGCGTGGTGGTCGAGCCGATTTCGGCAACAAGCAGGTCTACGGTCATCTACTTATATACTGTTTTCCGCATCTCCCTGCGGCGCTTTACCAAAAACGTTGCCACGTCGATACCGTGCGTACCGCGTCCGAAACCGGCATCCATGCCTGCCTCTACCGCCAATTTTGGGACAACCTGTGTACCACCTGCGATAATGATGATCTTACCACGGATGCCTTTTTCGATGGCAAGCTCGTGTATCCGCTTCATGCTCTTGTAGTGAATGTCATCGTGACTGATTATAGTCGATGCCATGATCACGGAGGCATTCATCTCAATGGCGGCATCGACAAGCTTTTCCACCGGAACCGATGTACCAAGGTAACTAACTTCTATGCCGAAGCGTTCTATGCCGCCGTGCTTTATGTCGATGATTTCGCGTAATCCTACGGAATGTTCGTCCTGTCCCACGGTACCGCAGACAATTTTAAGCGGGTACGCCGATACATCGTCACGTATTTCGTCATCGGATAGAATTTCAGGGATGGGCGGAATTTCCAGTTTGCCGGTATCAATATCAAAATTTACCTTACCCTTTAACTCAATGCGCGTTCCCTCAGCTTCCTGCATAACCTCGGCGTTGATAACTTCCGGCTCTTGGAGATTCATCTTTTTTGCAAATTCGATAGCCGCCGCCTCCGCAACGCGCTTTTCCACCGGCAGGAACATATTGATCATTACAATGCCGTCTGCCGCCCATTCCATCTCCGGCTTCAAGAGGTTTGTATTGCGGTACTTTGCGTTTTCCGCCATACGCGCCGTAACTGAATCCGACGGGTCAAGTTCATCAATATAAACGATCTTTTCCGGCTTCTCGAAGGTACAGCCGTCTATCAATTTAGAAGGATCGTTTTTTGCGGAAGGATCGTATTGCTCTACATTGTTGTATCCGAAGTGGGCTGTTACCGGCGCAAAGTAGTCTTTTTCACGTTTATAAACCGTGTCCGCACCTACACCCGCATCCGCCTTGCGGACAATCGCATCGCCATTACGCTCAGGGTATAAACCTGAATCCACAAAAAAGCCTTCTTCCACCGCCTTGAAATAACCGCCCGCTTCAATTATCTCCTCCATAAATAGACAAGCGCGTTCTTCTATTTCGCGCACCTTTTCGCGCAAGGGACCATCTTTTTTTAGCTCAACCATGTCCATAAGTCCGTCAAGCCCCATGAACGTTTGTTTTGCCGTATCACAGGCTTCGATATTGTAGATATGCCACGGCACGTTGCGTCCCTCGTCCGGCGTTATCGTAGACTGAATGTCTGCGCTGGTTAGCTTGGAGACCAGCATATTTAGGACATGAGTTACCGTACTTTCACGGGCGGAGGCTTCCATATATTTCGTGTTCATCTGCGCCCTCATACGGTATTTGCGGCATAGGTCGCGCAGGGCTACGGCGTAGGGCAGATCCATGAACACGCAGGGAGCGGGCGGCGCTGTAGGCGGCACTGTGGAAAGACAGATATTGCCGGGCTTTATTCCCGCTTTTTCGGAAAAAAGGCTGTTTATCGAATGTTGAACAATGAGTTCCGGCATTACCTTCCAAGCCTCGCGGGCTGTCGCGTTTGCGTTATGCGCACCGTCAATCTGCGCCATATCCGCCCATGCCATAATTTTTTTTGATTCGCAGGCATCGACAAAGGAACGCACCATATTGATATTGCGGTAAAGCACATTGTACTGCGGGTCTTGGTGAGCGCCGTTTATGCCCTCCTCGGCAAACAGTACAGCCACCTCGGGTCCCGCCACACCGGAAACATAGGAGTGGTAGTTGATTGGTCTGCCGACTTCTTCCTCGATAAGGTCTAGCGCTTTTCTTTGGGCGCGTATCTGCTTTCGGGTTATAGGCACCCCGCCCACACCCTGAGGGGTACCTTCCATAAGACCGTCGATGTGAGACTGCCCCGCCGTGCGTATGACCATGATATGATCCGCGCCATGCCATGCCGCCATGCGCATACGGCGTATGTCGTCCTCAAAACGTCCGCTGGCTATCTCCGTCGTGATAACAGGCTGAGGCTGCGGGTCTATGCTTTCAAAGTACTTAGCCGACGGCAGCGGAACATCATTTTTGAGCGGGCTTGACGCATCTCTGTATGTAAACGGCCCCATTACCAGCTTCGTCTCCGGTTTACGCCATGTCCAGCCCTTGCGTTTAGGCTGATACTTATCTAAATCTTTTAAGATATTCTCGATGTCGAGTTTTTTGTTCGGTTCCAATTTCATGTATGTCTCCTATTTGAACAATGACACTGCCTCATCCCAAATTTTACCGCCCGAAACCAGCAATAAGCTGGCATCTTTTACCGGTATTTTTTTGATCTTTGCCAGTTTATAAACCACATGTCCCGCCCCGTGTCCGATAAGTCCCTTGCCTATACAGCCGTCCACGATAACTTTGGCGTCGATTGACGAAATACCCATGCGTAAAAGCACCGAGCGTTCTATCGAAGGCGAGGTATTTGTCCTGCCAAGTTCCAAAAGCGGGTCTACAACCTTGCCCGTAAGTTCCCAAAAATACTTGTATAAATCGTCGCCGCTCAATGAGGCGATTTTTTTCCTGCGCTGTAAGTAATCATCTTGTCGTTTCATAATTTTCTCCTATAAATCCGCTATCGCTTTTCTTACAAAGTCCTCGTCCTTCTTAGTTTCCACAGCTAAGAACGCTATGTCTGCCTCCGTCGGCTTGTTGCCGTAGGTGTTTATCGCCGTTTTTATCAGAGATTTACGGATATGATCCAAATCAAGCTCCGTTGCTTTGATAAGCGATGGATGCGAGGGCAAAATAAGATTTTTCCCAGGCGTCTCGTCTTTGGGGTCTCCAAACGAAACTTCTATCCCGTTGTTCCTTGCAAACGAAAGTTGAGGCTGAACATGCTTACCCGCGCCCGTGTACTCCGTTTCCTGCACAAGGATCATCTTGTCTTCGCTCATATCCTGAGAGAGGGCGAAGGCGGCTGCAAGCGATGTGTTTCCGGCGGGACCTTTTTCAAGACCTTCAAGACTTGCCAAAGTTTCCGTCATGTAGAAGACGCTGCCCTGAGTTACCGTTACATAGCGATCCATGTAGCGTAGAGGGCGCGCCGCCGAGCGCGGTACATCGGAACGGTCAGGCCATGCGGCAAATGGAACGCCGAAACCGGTGTGTCCTGTTGTAAAAGACTTCTTGTTAAACTGACCGTCGCTTGCCATGTGCAGTCCCGACAAATTAACGCTTGCCCCAATAACCTGTCCCTTGAAACCCGACTGAAGCAAACCGCGCGCCGTGCCTGTAAGGTTACCGCCGCCCGCATTGGTGCAGACCACCGCATCCGGGTCGCATCCGTACTTAGACCTGCACTGAGAGACAATTTCCACACCCAAAGTTTCGATACCTGCAATACCGAACGGCGTGTAAAGTGAGGCGTTAAAGTAGCCAGTCTCCTCCAAAAGCAGCAAAAATTTGTAAAAAAGTTCAGGTCCTACGGAAAGTTGAACAACTTCCGCTCCAAGCGCCTCGCATTTTCTAGCCTTTTCGATGATTTCCGGCTGTCCCAAGCCTTTTGAATCGTAACATTCCTGTACGACTATGCACTTTAAGCCGAGCATAGCCGCCTGCGAGGCGACCGCCGCACCATAATTGCCGCTCGTTGCCGAAATTACGCCCTTAAAGCCTAATTCTTTTGCATGATATACGGAATTTGCCGCCCGTCTAACCTTAAAACTGCCTGACGGGTTCGCCGCTTCGTCTTTTATCACGATACGCGCCCCCATTCCATTTTTTCCTGCGGCGGCGGCGCATTTACGCGCAAGCGTTGTGATATTCCTCATCTCGATTAAAGGAGTATTCCCTACATGGACTTTTGCCTGAATATCCTGCATTTGCTTTAAGGTATAACCGGTCTCTTTCATCATTCTTTCATAGTCAAAGGCGATGGAGCCGCTCTCAAAAATACCGTAGTCAATGCCCACGGACTTTTTCATGATCTCCGCCTTGCGCGCCATAACCGATGTGTAATCATTATTTTTTGCCGTCATGCCGCGCCTCCAAACACTATGTCCCGCACCTGCTCGCTAATAACAAGCAACTCCGGTACATAGCCGCCGAACCCGTGCTTGTAGCTGGGATTCGCCTCAAGCAGCTTTCCCGATTCAAGCCGCCCTGTACGGGTGATAACCTCTACCTGTGCGCCGATTTCGGCATCCGCCTGTAAGCGGCCTTTTACCCACATCTCAAGCGGCACGCATTTTGTATCCTGCGGTACCTGCGGCGCCCTTTCGGAAGACTGCAGAATAATTTTGTGTATCAATACCCAAGTACCTTTAGTTACCATGTTTTCCTCCTACTTAACTATCTTTGCCTCTTCGCAGATCATATCCCGCATATCACCCATTATCGCGTGAGGAACCGGCAGCGTGATCATAGTTTGCAGTCCGGGACGGGCGTTTATGATGTGAGGGATCATGTTTACTATCATAGCTATAGTTCCGATGCCGCCCGGGACTTCAGGAGAATTCACCATGTTGATTGAAGGCGTTCCCTTGATGATCACATAATCGCCGGTTTTTACGCCCACTTGTTCCGGTTCGATCTGCTGAGGGTGATCCATCTCGATCATGAGTTTGCCGTCAATGTAGCCCTCGCCTTTCATTGCGCAGCCCGCGACATTGCCCGCCTTGGCAAAGCCGTATGGCGATTTTCTGTCAACATCGGTGATTATTGGCTCCATCGACTGCTTAACTTCGCCTGCTTTCCAGCCCAATGCCTCGCTAATCATGCCGATTGATTCCGCAAAACCGACGTGTCCGGCGAGCTTGCCCGATTTGACATCGGCGCGGAATTGGTCGGGCGTCATGCCTATGCCCTGCTCCTCCATAACTGCCGGTCCAAATGGTGAAAGGCTGTTTACCCGCCTTGAAACGATGTGATCAACACTCTTGCAGCAACCCGTCATAAGAATAACGAGCAGATCCATGATAAGCCCCGGGTTTATACCCGTACCCAGCACGGAAACGCCGTTTGCTTTTGCTATCGCATCGATTTTTTTGGTAAGCTCAGGCTCCTTTGCCGCAGGATACGCCATCTCCTCGGCACTTGTAACTATGTTAATTTTCTTTTCCAGAATGAATTTAATTTTATCAAACGCCTTGGCGGTAAAGGAGTCGGTACAAAGAATAACCACATCGGCGGCTTTTTCTTTTATCACATCATTCTCGGAGCCGATTATCACATCGGGACGGTTACCGCGCTTAACCGAAAGAAAATCGTACATACTCTTTCCGATTTTCCCCCCGCGTCCTACCGCGCCCACAATGTCAACGCCCTTCTTTTCGAGCAGCATTTCCGCAATACCGGAACCCATGGCGCCCAGCCCCCAGATGATTACCTTTACGTTCTGCATAATTACCCCCTGGTAAAAAGTATTTTAGTCGATGTACGGTTTAATCCTGCGCCGCTCTGCGGTGCGGGTTCATTGATGATATTAACACTGCGGGCGCTGTTTGTCGAAATAATTCATTTTTTTAAAAAAGTTCAAAATAAAACTTCCCTTTTTGGAAAATCCGTGTTATAATGCCGGATTTTTGTTGAATCTTGCGAAAGTTTTTATTTGACAACCGGCGCCGAATAAGTTCACGGCTATCCAAAAGACTTTACCATTGGCGTGGAATAAATCCGGCAGGAGGTTCCGCAAGACTAACGGATTCGCCTGTTAATTCCAACACAAAAAAACCGGCGCTATGTGCGCGATCCCGTATTTCCGCCTTCACAATACCGCCTGCCAAAGCTCCAAGCAATATTTTGCCTTTACAGTCGGCTGGAGGATATTTTAGTATAAGTTCCATTCGCTTTAGATGATAGTCAACATCGTCTTCTCTATGTAAAGATGCCTTTACTTCCACAGCCATAGCATACTCGCCGTTTGCAAGTAAAATATCTATGTCGGAACGTATGCGGTTGTTTTCATCGTAGATAGGGAGACGCTGGTATGCACGTTTAAGATTATATGGGTAGGCGTCAAATTTTTCCCACAATCTGGCGGCGATTAGCGTTTCTATGAGTTCCCCCAGTGAACGGTTAAGCCCGCCGACATTTGCGGTTACGCGATCAACTCTTTCGCACATCTTGTCCACCCGTTCGTCCATTTCTTTAGAAATACGTGCTGCTTCTTTTAGTTCTTCACGATTTTCCATTAGCGCCGCCCAGACTTTCTCAAAGGTAAGTCCCATTTGCGGTTTATGCATTTCCATTGCCATATACTACCTCCGTAACGGCTTTATATTACACCAAAAAGCCGTAGTACACTAGATATTACGGTGTAAATGTTCGCGGCGCTTGTATTGTGGTAGGCGTCTATGATGAATGTCATAAATTTGACATTATCCTTGAGTTTTTCATTGACTTTTCCATAAACCGGTACTAAATTCACAATATAAATGTTGGGGGTGCTATGCCAAAACTAGCAGAACGAAAAACCAAAAAAGAAATAACACTTGCGGACTTAAACCGTCAATTGTATGAAAGCCGAAAGGAATGGGACAGACAAATCGCCGCTGAACGGAAGCGCCGTGAGGAATCTGTAAGGGAATGGAAAGAGCAGATGTCTGCAGAACGAAAAGCGAGATCCGAACTAAGCGCCGAGCTTGAAAAAAAAGCTGCGGAATCACGCGCCCAGCTTGATAAGGAAATCGCGGAATCAAACAGGGAATTAAACAAAAAAATGGGCGATTTGGGTATAACACTCGGTGATATTACGGAGTTTTCTTTTAACCCAGATGTTGTTATGCAAAAGTTTTGCGATATGGGCTATGAACTTGAATCGGCAGCGCGTGATGTTATATTCAAAAATGAAAAAAACGAGCGGTTAGCGGAAGTCGATATTCTCTTACAAAACGGCAAAGATGTTATTTTTGTTGAAATAAAAACTAAAGCGAGAAAAAAAGATATTGATGAGTTAATTGAAAGAATAAAGACATTTCATACCCGCTTTTTTACCGAAAAGAGAATTATCGGGGCGATAGCAGGCTCTGTTATACCGGAGAGCGTTAAAAATTATGCACTAAATCAAGGGGTTTATGTTATCGAACAAACCGGAGAAACAATAAAAATCGAAACACAAAACAATAAATTCAAACCAAAAAAGTGGTAAAAACCTTCGTGCGCCGTCGTGTCCGTTGTGGTTAAATTATGTACACCCGCCCAAAAAAGAAACCCCCGCAGGTGCGGACACCTGCGGGGGTTGTTGTAACAATAAGTTAGCTAATGCTGCTTATTAACCGTAAGCGCTTTAAGCGCCTATGGTTAAGTTAGCAAATTAATTTTATTGCCAGTAATAAGAGCCGCTTCCAGCAGGTATTTGCGTCCAAGTGAAACTAGGCCTATTAATAGCGCTGAAAACTGTTCCTCCACTTATGGCTGCTCTAGTAGTACTATCCCAGAAGTTTGTACCAGCTCCGCTGGCAATTGTTAAGGTGCCTCCAGGAGGAATCTTAAGTGTTACACCTTGTTTATCACCTACTATACCACCACCGGCGGCTAAAGTACCTGCTGTAGTAAGAGATCCGCCCCAAACAGCGTTTTTAGCAACACGTATCTGCTTATTAACAACAAGAGCCACCGGACCATCTCCATCTAACTCACCAAGTGTTGCTCCATCGCTGTCGATAGTAATAGATGTTATTACGTTAATAACAGGAGATGCCGTTCCTCCAGATATTGTACCACTTACTATGTTTACAATACCACCGGTGCCAGGCAGGGTAATAAACGGTCCTTTATAGCTCGGAGGTGTAGTATAGTCGCTGGCTGCAACCAATACCGTTGGGTCCGGATAATTACCCAAAATAGTGGCAATACCGTCTATTTTGATGCTGGATGCTGTTCCCAGCCATCCTAAATTAACAGAAGAACCATTAATTCCACCAGAGATTGAGATTCCGTTAATAACAGCGCCGCCTGTCAATGTTACAGTGCCGCCTAAGGAGACAGCAGAATCAGTACCAGCAAAGTTAATTTTACCGCCATTAACAGTCAAAACAGCCCTACTGTCGGCAACAAATGAACCGGAACCAGCTACTGAAACCACTGCATTTGGT